>NZ_JAEMGT010000253.1:0-1645 GCF_017655185.1 Rahnella sp. ChDrAdgB13
CCGACCGAGAAAGTAATCACGCGGTCCTTATTATTGGTCAGAATACCCCAGCGCCCTTTCCTGTTTGCCTCTGACTGGCGGGTACAGCCGATCGCCGTCAGCTCTAACTGATTGAAGCCGTAGCGCGTAACCAGATCCTGTTCAAAGACAGGTTCCATTGCGTCAGCGTAGGCATTGTCCGGATCAGACCATGACACCAGAGCCGTCGTATACCGTGTCTTGGTGGTGCTGCTTGAGTAACTGAACTGACCATCGATGACGTTTGCACGGGTGTAGCTCTAATCGATGTCGCGGGGCATGTCTGCCAGGGCAACGATTTGATTTCCACCCCAGTAGGTCATGCCACGAAAGATGGCCGCGAAATCCCGAAGAACCGTATAGGCATCATTCCGGCTTTGCACGTAAACATTGCAGACATAACGCGGCTCTGTGCCGCTGCCGCCCTTACCGTCTGGAACCAACTGATCGCAATACTGCGCGACCTGGTACAGTTCCCATTTATCGATGTTAGCCGCGGTAAGCCGGTTACCCAGACCGAACCGGTCAGTAACCACAACATCGTAAAATATCCACGCAGGGTTGTCGGTCCATGCCCATTTGAAAGCGCCGGTCCACGTTCCGCTATAAGTCCGTGTAACGGGGTCATAAGTGTCTGGCACCCGAACAACGCGCATTTCCGTATCAACGGCAACCTGAGGGATCGAGCCGTTGAACTGGCTGGAGTCAAATTCGATGTAAAGCAAAACGGTATTGGGATAACGGAGTTTGGCGTCAATGACCTCGGTGTAGCTCTGAACCGTCATTGCATCGCCAATCTTTGCACTGTTTGCATCAGGGGTTATTTTGCGAAGTCTAACTGTCCAGGTGGTGCCTGCCTGCGGTAAATCGATACGGTGACTACGCTCATACCCTGATGTTGTTTTACCCGTAACCGCAGTATTAACGACTGTCTGGAATGCCCCGCCATCCGTCTGCAACTCTATGGTGTAATTGATGGAATACCCCACCAGATCACCATCATCTTGTTGTTTGAAGAGTGAGGGCCATTTAAGGCGAAGGCGAATAGCTGAAAGCTGGGTATTGGTGAAAGTGTGCGTCCAGGCGACTGCACTTTTTACTTCCGTTCCGACGCTGATTTCATTTTCCGTGCCCGGCAAGCCTTGAATATAAGTCTGTGCCTGTGTACCTGCTCTAAACTCCCAGGCAACACCACTGAAATTACTGGAACCATCAGTATTGAGTACCGCTGTTCCATCTAAATAAATATTCTGCCCGGTTAAATTACCAGCCCACTCCCCTTCACCAAGCGCGATCAGCAGCTTTGCTTTTGCAATAGACTGCAGGTCGTCCGGCTGTTCTACAGGTGTCCGGGATGAAGAACTGCCGCCTTTGCGGCCTTTTATTTTGGTTGCGGTTGCCATATTGCGCCCATAAAAAAAGCCGCACGAATGCGGCTAATGATGGATACCTGATCAAATATCAGGATGTTTTGTAAGGATAATGTGAATTACGCTCAAGGGTCAGCCCGGCCATGTTTGGAGCATGACCGTCATTCACTGGAGGGATGGCTGATTAACTCTGGGTAAGGAAAATGAAATGGAAAAGCCGCATAAGATTATTAACAGTTTGAACGTATCATCCAATG
>NZ_JAEMGT010000254.1:0-1354 GCF_017655185.1 Rahnella sp. ChDrAdgB13
CTTCTGATTCAATGGCGGCGGAATATTTGACGGCTGAGCTGTATTTACGACAACCGAAGGCTGCTGCTGAACCGGCTTGTTAGCGCTCTTATTTGAAAAGAAAATAACTGCTGATAGCGTAACCGCACAGATGCTTATCACCAAGGAAACAATCCATTGGGCTTGAGTAAGTCTTTTTTCTGTTGCATCCGCTCGGGACTCAATCCTGTTGAGGGCTTTAGATTGCTCAGCAAAGCTTTCAACGTAATATGTTCTGAAATTAGCCATTTCAGTTCGCATTGCGGATGCAACAGAATCAACTTCTGCCTTATTGGCTTTCAAATGAGCGTTTAACTCATTTCTGTTGAAATCTGTCATTTTATCCTCCGCTTTTTCTTGATTAAAACTTATCCCCTCTGATTTTGATGATAGCTCAGATGCTTGCTCCTTAGAAGATATTTCACTTGTCCAGCCATCAACATGCACAAAGGTTGAGTCTTTAAATTCATATGCTTGTTTAGTGGTATACACAAAGTCACTAAGTGAACAATTAGGCAAAGAAATGCTTATAGGATGCAAGCCTTCATTGTTTAGCAGCGTGATATTCAAATTTCCACGGGTATAATCTTGAAAAGTTTGTTTATTCATCCTGAAATACCGCAAAGGTTAGCACTTCATTTACCCAGGTTTTTACCAATTGTCTCATAAAGGGCTTCTAGTTGGTCTTTTCCCATGTACAGCGTGCATTCATGATAAAGAATTGAACCCACTCCTATTTGAATATTAGCGTCATCCCCATCTTTTGTAGCATTTTCAACAAAAGGAGTTGGTTTATTGGCAAGAAATTGCATGCAAAAAAGCTCTTGAGTCCCACTAACACCAACGATAGAGAAATCAACATAATGCTCGGAATAGGCTTCCGATTTTTCCAATTTATTTTTCATATTTTATCCTTTGTAAAATAACACATCACCCGAATCAGGCTCTATCCCACTCCACATCCCTGTGACACAGCTCCCTATCTGCCAGACACCCATGAACTGGCCGATGCTGTTTATGCTCTGGCGCCTTCTATCAAAGCTATAGCTAAAGCAACTGAAACGACTGACATATAACCAATGACTAATGCTCTTTTCATCGTCAACCACCTTAATTTAACGCTTCTCGGATTCAAGGCTGAAAATTATCGAATCATCATAGACGGAAAGGGTTGCAACACAAATACTGGGGAAATATCAGGGGGGAGGGGAGCAAACCGGCCAGCGCATTCAACCACGAGGCCTCTGACCGGTTGCTGTCATGACAGTGAAAATATAATTTTCCCTTTTACTGTAGTCAACAGGATGCGCTGATGGATGGAACCAGTTGGCGGCAC
>NZ_JAEMGT010000051.1:0-14638 GCF_017655185.1 Rahnella sp. ChDrAdgB13
GTGGTGCCGCTGGCGTGTCCGTCATTACCCGCCCCCGAGAGCGACAGATTGCCAACGTTCGAAAGCAGGTTACCGGCAATGCCGCCCCCGGTGCTGAGAGAGCCGCCCTGGTGTTCAGCACTAAAATCAGCCTGATTGTGAATATCAGTAAAGCCCAGTGTGCCAGTATCCAGACGATTTTTATCCGCACTGGCCGTGCTGGCAATCACTGCGCCGTCAAGCTGGGTATGTTCGCCCACGGTAATATCGAACCCGCCTTGGCCGGCGTAAATTCCGGTCTGTTCCTGCACCGAATCATAATTGCTGTGGATTTTATCGCGGCTGTAGCTGAACTGAGCGCCTGCGTTGGTGCTGGCACCAATAGGGATACTCACGCCACCCGATACACTGCTTTGTTTAGCGTCATAACGGTCGGAGTCCTGCTGGCTGGAGAGCGTCAGGTCGCGCCCTACATTGGCAATCACCGTTTCACCGCTGACCTGTGCCCCCTGAAGGGTGGTATCGCGCCCGCTTTGCAACGTCAGCGATTTACCGCTATCAAGCGTCGTTTCCGTCCACTGCGTGCCATTTCCCTTGTCGTTACCCTGCGCTTTATTAGCATTGGCCGTAATGGCAAACCCTGTATTTTGCCCAATGGAAACGTCTACCCCGACACCAAACCCGCTACTGTCGTTTTTACTGGAAGACTGCTGCGTATTGGCCGCGCCAGTCAGCAGGATGTCCCGCTCAGCACTCACAACGGTATCACCGCCTGCCTTCAGCTGGCTGCCCGCGATCGTTACGTCACCACTGTTTGTTTGCTGACCCTTACCTGTTGCGGTAATCGACAGATTATTCCCGGCATTCAGGGTCGACCCGACAACAGCATCAGAACTTTGCTGCGAGGACGAAGACGACTTTTGTGACCCGAGCGTCGCACTGACGCCAAACGATGCGGACGTATCGTTACCTTTGGCAGCATTGAGTGCCATAGCCTGTTCAGCCTGCACGCCGGAAAGTGCAGCTTTGGTTCCCTGTAAAGCCGCGAGGCGACCGTCTGACTCACTTTTCGCCGCTGATGCCGTCGTCACTGCAGAGTTGATGGCACTGCCCGCTGCGCCAGACAGCGCGACGGTTAAGCCACTGGTTTTCTGCTCAAAACTCTCATCACGTGAGCGCTTATCATGGCCGGGGTCGATAATTACGCTGTCGCCGCTGATGCTGAGATCTTTGCCCGCAATCACATCAGAACCGCTGATGTGTGCCTGCCCACCCGCCACGATACTGACATTACCGCCCGTTGAACCGACGGTGCTGGCACTCTGGCTCTGAGTGGTGCCTTCCTCATTCATTTCATGGCGGGAACTGCTCTCCCCAAGGGTAAAGCCGATGCCACCTGTGCCCATAAGGCCGCTCTTTTTCTTCTCATTCAGACGATAGCTGGACTGTTCATCGGTCGCGGCAACGATATCGACGTTGTTGCCTGCGGCAAGATCCATCTGCCCGTCCCCAGCCACTGACGACCCTTTTACCGTCAGATTGTTACCGGCGCTAACAGACACATTGTCACCGCTCAGTACCGAGCCTTTTTCCTGACTCGCATAATCCTCTTTAACGGTATGCGTCGTCGTTTTAGACAGGAAACCTTTTTTAACCGTGGTCTTCTCGTGGTAGCTGTAATCACTTTCCTTCGCGGTGGTGATATTCACATCACGTCCGGCGTTCAGAGCCAGATCACCGGTGGCGGAAACCTGTGCGGCCTGCGTCGTGATATCCCGTCCGGCGATAATCTTCGTGTCGCCACCGCTGGCAACCTCAGTCCCTTCCTGACGGACCGTTTCACGAATACTGACGCTCTTATTGCCGTGATTTTCGCTATACGTACCGGTCTGCTGCGCGTTCAGATTAACGTCACGGCCGGCACTGAGTGAAGCATCCAGGTCGGCTGTTAGCTGGGCAGCCTGCGAGTTGAGGTCGCGCCCGGCGCTGAGGGTCAGATCGCCGCCGCTGCTGACAGCGCTGCGGGTGGCATTGTCGTCGTCGGTCTGGTTTTTGCCACGCATCTGATGGCTGCTCTTGTCCATCGTGTTGAGGTTGATGTCATTCCCTGCGGACAGGCTGGCATTGCCTGTGGCCGCTATCGCGCTACCGGTAATGTTCAGATCATGCCCAGCGCTGGCCGTTAATGCGCCTGAAGCACTGACGTCACTGGCCTGACTGTCCGTCACCTGTGAGCTACCCTGCGCAGTGGTGCTCTGCGTGCTCAGCGCATTTCCCATGATATTGATGTCATTCATCGCCATCAGTTGCAGGTCACTGCCGGCTGTCAGTCTCGCGCCGGTGTTGTTAATGCTGTTGCCGGCACTGAGCGAAAGCCCTTCTCCGGCCGTGATGCTGGCCACGTCGCCGGTCTGCGTTTCACTGAAGGTCAGCAGCGCGGTTTTATTTTTACTGCTGCCCGGCGCGGCATCCCATTGCTGCGCCTGCGTGACGTTATTGATATCCCCGTTCACGGATTGCAGCGCAACCGTCTGCCCGGAAATCGATGAACCGATGTTGTTGATATCCCCTAATGCACTGAGCTGCAGGCTGCCGTTGGAGGCAATAAGGCCGGCATTGAGGTTATCCAGTGCGCCGCTGCTTTTGGCTGTCAGCTGAGTCCCGGCCTGCAATGTGCTGCCTGCGTTAACGATGTGCCCGGATTCAAGATTGACGGTACTACCGGAGATCACGCTGCCGGTTAGCACCTTGGTGTCATTAGCAGAAAGATAAAGTTTCGGTGCCAGAACGGTCTGGCCATTGACCGTGGTTTTCTCCCACCAGACGATACTTTTCGTCAGCGCAGCGACCTGTTCCTGCGTCAGGCTGACGCCAAATTGCAGGCCAAGCGCGCTTTGCTGAGCGGCGGCGTTATCAATCAGATACTGCATCTGCTCGAGATCTGAGCCGGTGCCCGCAACGTATCGCTGGCCGGTCTGGCTGAGAACCGCATTACTGATGTAACGGGTATCAAACGCCGCATCGCCGAGGAATTTATAGTCATAATCCGGGCGCAGATTAAGCCTGTCGAGGAAGTAGGAGGAGCCGATAAACTTGCTCTGATCGGTGTACAGCGCCGCCGTCTCAATACGTGGTGTGGTTGGCGTGCCCGGCGTCACAGCAGGGTTAACGACTTGTCCGGCAGCGGGAATGCCGCCCGGCAATGCATCAAGGCTTAGCGCCGAACCAGCCGGTCGTGCAAGGTAGTCATTCAATGCATTAAATAGCGAAGGATCGGTTTTACCCACGATCCCCAGCTGCGGATTGGTGGTGATCAGATACGGGCTGTCCGGATCCTGACTCGCCACGAAGAGGCCGTTATTGCCTGATGGCAACGGATAATCCCCCAGCGCTGCGCCGTTATTACCGATTTGCTGCAGGGCGCTGCTGACCGATTCATTCCACTGAACGGATCCAACGACCAGATCTTTTCCTGACGCCAGCTGCTGGCTTTGTGCCCCGCTGACCGGTTGCAGGCCGGATGCACTTTCTAATGTTGGCGCACTGATAACATGCGACAAACTGCCCGCATTGGCGGTCGTGGTTGTATTGCTGATGTTATTACTGAAGCTGGCAGTAACAGCCCCGCCAGCCTGAATGACGGAACGGTAACCTTCGCCGGTGCTGAACGTTTCATACTCAGGCGCGTCAGTGAGGTTAAAGGTGACCAAAGAGTTAAGTGTATTTTTGAACTCATAGGCATCGCTATATCCCGTTTCTCTCAAATCAGAGATCGTCGTTGAGTCTTTAAACGCCGTGCCCGTATTTCCGGTGTACTGATAAGTGATGTACTTATTTTCAATGCTATTCACGTAGGACTGATTATTAAGAGCATCTCCACTGAGTGAAATATTTCCCCCGGCAAGAATATTACTGGCAATGTTATCAAGTGTTCCTGCAGAGACATTGATATCTCTTTGCGCCGCAATGCGTGCAGCTCCCCCGGAGGCATTCGCGCCAACGGTTGACGTACCGACAAGAAATTTCTGTATCGCACCTTCTGCGGTCGGTGCCAGAGAGTTCTCTCTTATGTACTCCAGATTACCGTTGCTGCCGCCCCAACCGGTTTGGCGCGAAGTGGTGTAAACGCCGAGCATATCGTCAGCTAAATCGCCAAGACGAACAGAAATCGTACTCGCTCCGCTCAGTGCAGGGCTGTTCTCTGCGGCCTGATAGGTTTCAGATACCGTCAGCCCGTCACGTTGATTCAGCAGATGGGCGGTGTTAATGGTGATATCACCCTGAGTCGTTTCGATATTCCCGGAGGTGTTAACGACTTCACGGCTGGCATTTCCCGCAGCATCCTTTTGCATCCACAGGCTGTTGCCCGCAAGAATGTCCCCGCGGGTATTTTGCAGGCTGTCCGCCAGCAGTTGCATGTTATTACCGGCGTAAATCAGCGCGCTGTTAACCAGGTCAGTGGCAGCCGTCATCACCAGGTTACCGGCCCCGCCGACAAACCCGCTGTTGCGGATAAAGCCACGGCTGTTCAGCAGAATGCCGCCACCCGATTGCACGCTGCCGCTGTCACTGAGCGTAATGTTACGCGCATCAACGTCCACATTACCGGCACCGGCGCGCAGCTGGCCCTGGTTCACAAAATCTCCGGTCACGCTCAGAGAGATATCGTTCCCCTGCAGTGTGCCCAGCACAGTCAGGTCGCCCTGAGTGGTCAGGGTGAGTGCCTGACCTGCCGCCAGAGTGCCGGTCTGCGTGAATCCCGACCCCAGTTGCAACGTCAGGTCACCCAGTGCCAGTACGCTTCCTGACTGGGTAAAAATAGGGGTAACCAGTGTCAGCGCCCCTGCACTGAAGAGATTACCGCCGGACTGGTTTTCAATATTTTGCAGATTGAGGTTAAGTGCCTGGCTGCCGAACAGCGTCCCGCTGTTGCGCAGAACGTTCCCGGTGAGCTGCAGCCGGTCTCCCTGAAGCTGGCCCTGATTATTCACCGTGCCGACGTTCAGTACCCCGTCGCCCTGAGCGGTCAGTGTCCCGGCGTTGCTCAGCGTATTGCCGGTAACGTTAAGCCCCTGAGCCTGCAGCGTTCCGCTGTTTGTGAGGGTTGGCGCGAGGAGTGTCAGTTTGCCGCCTGTCAGCAGGCTGCCCTGATTATTGAGATTATCCGTCAGGGTCAGCTGGCTGACGCCATCGCCCTGCAGCTGCCCCTGATTGAGCAGCGACTGCGCATTGAGATCTAAGGTTCCCTGACTGCGCAATGTGCCGCCCTGCGCGTTGTTGATGTCACGCAGAGCCGTGGCCTGCAGGCTCTGCTGCCCCTGAAGCTGCCCGGCGTTAGACAGGCTCTGCGTTTTCAGTATCAGAGCGTTGGCCTGAATGTTGCCGCCGTTGGTCATGCTTGCGGCATTCAGGGTGCTGGTGCCGCCGCTGAGTAATGCCCCGTTTTGCTGTACGTCTAAAGTCCCGCTGAGCGTCGCCGCCAGTTGGCTGACACCGGTGACCGTGCCGCCGTTTATAAGGCTGTCGCCCTGAAGGGTAAGATTGTCTGCCGACCAGTTTCCCTGATTGTTGAGGCTGGCGGCCTGCAATAGGGCCAGCCCGGAGGAAATAACCTTGCCCTGAGCGCCGGTGTTAAGCGCATCAGTAAGGTTAAGCGTCGCACGCGAGACGGTTTGTATCGTGCCATTAAGATCAAGCTGGCTGGCGTGCAGTTCAGTATTGTCAGCCTGCCAGCTGCCTTCATTGGTGACGTGACTTGCGTAAATCTTCAGCGCTCCCTGAGTCAGCAGGTTGCCGGAGGTCGCATTATTCAGATCCTGTTGCAGCTGTGCAGTCAGCGCATTCAGGCCAATCAGGTTGCCGCTGTTATCGGCATTGTCTGCGATGAGCGTCAGCGTATCGCCTTGTATCTGCCCCTGATTGTTCAGGTGAGAAACGGTGAGCGTGGCGTCTTTGCCACTGAGCAACTGGCCGCTGTTTTCCAGCGTGGTGGCACCGAGTGTCACCCCACCTTGCGTCAGCAGGCTGCCCGTGTTGTTGAGGGTATTTTGTACATTGAAGGTGAGCCCGTTGCTGCCCAGCAGCGTGCCGCTGTTGGTAAGGTTGTTGCCCGTAACGCTGAGCGTATCCCCCTGCAAACGTCCCTGATTGCGCAGTTCACCCGGTTGCAAATCGAGCAATCCGCCGGAGAGGATCTGCCCGCTGTTGGTCAGGCCATCGGCAACGAGGTTGAAATCACCCGTGCCCTGCAGCAGCCCCGTGTTGGTCACGCTGCCAGCGCGAAGACCTGCCGTTTTCGCGGCCAGTGTCCCGTCATTAATGAAAGACCCGGTGGAGACAGTGGCACCGTTTGTAGCGGTGATCACGCCAGAGGTTTGATTGGTGAGATTGTCCGTGGCGGTAATATCCAGACTACCTGCAAAGAGGTTGCCCTGGTTAATGAGCGATCCGCCGGTAAACGTCATCTGGTTTTGTGCCGCAAGCTGGCCGTTCTGGTGAAGGGTATCGGCTTTTATTTGCAGGCTGTTATCTGCGGTGATACTCCCCTCATTGTCTATCGCACTGGCCTGCAGGGTAACGTCGTACGCACCAAGCGCCGCGACGTTATTAAGGATCCCGGCAAGCAGCGTCAGCGTGCCCGGTGTGACAAGTTTTCCGTCTAAATCGGCCTGCTGTGATGCCGTGAGGTTCAGCGCATTTTTGCCCTGCGTTTGCGAGTTACTACCCGTAGAAAGCTGGCCGGTCGTCAGCGTCATCGCGCCATCAGCAGACAGGAATCCATTGAGAGTGGCCGAACCGGCATTCAGGTTCACATCGCCCTGGCTGGTTTGCACGGAGCCTGCGCGGGTTGTCAGCGTCGTGACGTTGAGATCCGCGCCCTGCATGCCGGTGAGTGTGCCGCTCAAATCCGCCTGCGCGGTGTCCAGCGTCAATTTACCGTCAGCCAGTAAGGTACTGGTATTTCCGGTGGTCACGCCGTCACGCACGTTCAGCGCCAGATCGCCGTTTGTCCCCGCCAGCCCCTGATTGTTAAGCTGATTGAGGGTGAACGTCTGGTCACCGCCGGACTGCGCCGTGCCGTTATTGTTGAAGATGTCGCCATTAAGCTGCTGCGCCCCCAATGACTGCAAAAGGCCGCCGTTGGTCAGCGTACCGAAACTGAACTGGCCGTTGCGGTTAGCCGCGAGCGTGCCGCTGTTGCTGAAATTGCCGGACGTAAAGTTCAGATCCCGCCCGGCAATCAGGCTGCCCGCCCACTGCCCGCCGCTGGCGATGTTCGCCAGCACGTCGTTCTGCGCGGAGGTTTTACCGCCCTGTGCGGCGTTCAGCCGATCGGCGTTGATCGTCAGATTATTGCCCGCACTGGTGACGCCATCGAGTTGCTGCTGGCGGGCGGATAACTGCATATCCCCGGTTGAGACCAGTGAACCGGTGTTCGTCAGCGCCAGATAACCGCCGCCGATGTCCACACTCTGCGCATCCATCGCCCCTGCCAGCGAAACCTGATGACTGGCGAATATCGACAGGCCGTTATCACTGTGAATACCGGCGCCTGTTCCGACAAGAATATCGCTGCCGTTCAGGCTGACATTTCCCGGCGTGGAAAGCCCGCCGTACAACGACTGCTGCGCCGCGTTAAAGCCGATATCGCCGAGGCTGGTGATCAGCGAGTTTTGCCCGGCAGATATCGATGCGCCGTTGAGCAACAGCCCGTTTTTACCCGTTAGCACACCGTCAACGGTCATCTGACCGCCGCTCATCGTCAGCCGGTCACCGGCAAAAATCGACCCCGCTTCGCCGAGTGTTAACCGGTCGGTAGTTTGCAGGTCCAGTGAGTGCTGCGAGCCGATAAGCCCCTGATTGTCCAGCGTGTGGGCAGAAATCTGCTGATCCCCGCCGGACTGAATATTCCCGGTATTACTCAGGGCTGAGACACCCAGGTTTTGTGAACCCAGCGCCTGAACCAGCCCGCTATTGCTCAGCTTTTGCGCCGTCACACGGCTGTCGCCCCCGGCGGCAATCGTGCCCGTGTTTGCTATGTCAGCGTTGGCGGTGAGCGCTAACGCGCTGTCAGTGGCCAGTGTGCCGCTATTGTGCAGGCTGTCAGCCAGAATAGTCTGCGCGCCTTTGGTCTGAATTTTACCCTGATTACCCAGTGCCGTTGCCTGAACAGTTTGTTCACCCTGTGCCTGCAATGTGCCCGTGTTCGTCAGTTTTCCGGTGTTCAAACGGGCATTCTCGCCCGCAGCAATCAGCCCGCCGTTAGTGAGATCTCCGGCATCAAGCTGGAGATTTTTCCCCGCCGTCAGGCTGCCCTGCCACTGACCGCCATTGCGGGCGCTGGCACTGATATTCCCTGCCGACGACACCTGCGCCGGGCTGTCAGAGGTTAACTGGCCAGACGCCAGAGCCATATTGCCCCCGCTGGTGACACGGCTGCCCTGTACCGCCAGTGTTCCATCCGCGTTCAGCGTCATGTCACCACCGGACTGTTGAGTGCCCTGAAGGGCGATATCCTGCGCATTGGCCGTGAGTTTACCGGCCGCCGTGGCGTTGCTCAGCGTCAGTTTACCGCTGGCATCAATTTGCATATCGCCGACAGAGGCATTCAGGTTACCGAGGTTAACACCCACCCCTTTTTCGCTGGAAACCAGACGGATACGATTGGCATACATCCCGCCGAGCGCACCGGTATCAATGGCCACCTTCGGTGCTTCGCCGGTGCCTGCTATCGGGGTGATATTCCCCGCCGCATCGACACGGTTGGCACCGAGCGTGATCGCCGCGTCTTTGGCATAGAGCTGCGCGTTAATGTCGGTGGCGCGGGCAATCAGCGCAAACTTGTCACTCTGGCTGGCATCGAGCCCTTTGCCCTGAATGCTGATTGCGCCCTGCGTCACTTCAAGTGACTGAAGTTGGCCGTCAGGCCCCATCACCGGTTTGCCGGTGGTCAGCGTGGCATTGGGCGTATTGACAAAGCCACAGCCGCTACAGGTAATACCGTACGGGTTAGCGACCATGACGTTCGCCGCTTTACCCGCCACTTCCATGTACCCCTGCAACTGGGAGCGGTTAGGCGCCACCACCTCGTTGATAATGCCCTTCGCTTCCTGCCCGGCTTTCAGATTTGGGTTGTTCTGTATCAGCCCGCCAAGCTGGCTTTGCGTCAGCTGACCGGTGGCATTATTGAGGATCAGCCCTTCATTACCGACGTTGAATTCGTTGTATTTATTATGGGAAATGCCCGCCTGATTAGGCGTTGCGATATTGACGACCGGCACGCCGTTACCGGCTTTATCTAACGTCGTATTACCTTCTGCGACGCTGACGCCCGCAGCAAACGCAGGCAGCAACGGCTGCCACGCCAGCAGGCTGCAGAGCAAATACGTCAGGCCACGGTGAGCCAGTTTGACGGGTTTGTGAGTGTTCATCCCTGATACCTTTCCCTGAAAATTAAAGTACGACGTTTACGCGGTAATACACGGAGACACGGTCAGGCTTGAGCCAGTCCGGATACGCGAGTGGCCAGCCCACGGTGAACTGGCTGCTGAAATAGCGGTTGCGGCTGCCAACCCCCACCGATCCACCCCACAACGTGCCAGAGGCAAAACTGTCCTGACTGTCGTGCCCGAGATAGCCGCCATCGACGGCCGCCACTGCGTTGAGAGTGCCCATCAACGACAGCGTGAACAGGTCATGATTGATTTCATTACGCCAGTACCCGCCTTTATCACCGGCAAGGTATTGCTCCTTGAAGCCCCTGACCGAACTTTCCCCGCCGAGGGTCAGACGCTCGCTCCCATACAGGCGATCCGGCGTCCACTGCCCGTAGAAGCTGGTTAAATAGTTCCACTCCTGCGCTAACGGCAGGTAGTAGCTGCCTGATAACGTCCATTTATCGAACTCAGCGCGAGGCATGTCTCCCGACTTGCCCGCATCGTTCTCGGCCCCTAGCCAGGGAACGCCACGGCTGTAAGACGGGTTTAGCGTGGCGAACCCACCCCACACTTTCTGGCTGTGATTAACCCCGAGCGTCACGCTGGTCAGTTTGCGGCTGCCGCTGTCAAGGCGGGTATCATTGAGGTAGTTACGGCCGATACGATGAGACAAACCGAGCATTGCACCGGTTTTCATGTCGCCGTTGCGAAAAAGGACGCGAGACAGGGTCAGACGATGAGTCTGACTGTCACCGTCAGAACGCCAGTCAAAGCCCCGGTTGTTGAGGGTCGTCAGATAATCACTGTAAGAGTAGTTGTAATCCACCATCCAGTAACCGTAAGGCACGCTGAATCCGGCCTGCACGCTGCGGGCATTGTGGTCACTGGCAAAATCGCTGCTGCGCGCACCGGAAACAAACCACTGGTCGGCAATCCCGAGCAGGTTATTGGCGGTCAGTGAGCCATTGATCTGGCCGGTACCGGTGCTTTTCTGGCCGCTGTTATCAAAACCAATGCCCGCCGTCAGCGGAAACTCCGGGGTCGCCGTCAGATTAACAATTGAATAGCCGGGCCGGGTGCCGGGCAGGATCTCAATCTGAACCGGCGCTTTACGCAGTCGGTTGATACTTTCCATTCCCTGTTCGATATCACGCAGGTTGAGAATTTTGCCTCTCAGGCCAGGAAAAGCGGTACGCAGCATCCGGGCATCCTGCTTCTCAAGCTCAATGTCTTCGAGCTTTCCTTCCAGAACCTGAAGGCGTAACTGACCCTGTGAGAGATCCTGCTCAGTCAGAAAAGCCCGGCTGGTGATATAACCCCGGCTGATGTACCAGTCTGATACCTGTTTAACCAGCGTCTGTATCTGGCCAAGGGAAAGGCAACGCTGGAGATAGGATTGCGTCAGTTCACGCTGAGCCTGCGCCGGCAGATGTTCAGCGCCAGCGAGTTCAATGGATGAGATAAGAAAACACGGGCCGCCCGGTGGCGCCACAGGAGGACGCGTGGCAGGCAACGAGGGCGTAATGCTGCGTTGCAAAGATTGCCGCTGCTGGCTGTTTTGCTGTAATAGTTCTTGCTGTTGCTGCTGAACGGCATCGCGATCGGCCGGGCTGATAAGCGCTGCGCTGGAATGAAAGGGCAATCCCGCCAGGATAAGAACAACAACCGGGCGCGAGAGACGCTGGAATAACTTATAAATCTGACTTTCACCAGAATATTTCACTAGATTTAAAACATTAAGACAATTATTAATTTGGATTAAACCAGAAAAAATGAATGGTTTATTCTTTGCAGTGAAAAGACTCTTCCCTGATACGTCAGCCATGACAATCGATCCATAAGAAATTTACGGGGGTAAAATACGCTTTTCTATTAACAACTCAAGCTCAAATGTAATTTTCCGTAAATTTATTACAAACTTTGCGTAATGACGCTTTGTTTGTGATTAAAAATAAGATAATAGGCAGGAATATTCCTATATGTAGGAAAAGTGATAACAACTTGTTTTTTATGGGTTTAGCTAATAAAGCTCACTTTTAAGATAAATCATCAAAGTTGTACTTAAAACAGTCCGAATTATGTCATTAGGATTATTATTACCGTCTGGATGTAAATCTTCAGAATTCCTATTCAAAGGTTAACTGTTATCAGACGATGTAAAAACTCATGACTACTGTCCGCAGCTTACTGTTATTAGCCTGGTGTATCAGCAACCAGCCTCTTCAGCCTAAGATTTTCCTCTTCCAGTTGCCGTATATGTTTGAGTTCAGATGGGGAAATTCCGCCGTATTTCTTACGCCACGTATAGAACGTGGCATCGGAGATAGCAAGTTTGCGGCAGACATACGGTACGGACGCCCCCAATTCGGCCTGCTTGAGGGCAAAGACAATCTGCTCTTCGGTGAATCGTGACTTTTTCATCGGCACCACCTCCGTTCAGGGGAGTGTTTGTCATGCCGGAATTTTGTTTCTGAATGGAGCAGGATTTTGGGGTAGGGTCACTCAACTTTAGTCAGTATCGACGGCATTTTTATTGGCATAACGATTATTGAAATGTCTGAAAAAGTAGCAAAAAAAAGCGTATAAGGTCGCTATGTTCGAGATGAGAAAAATATTAAGTTGATGGCAGCTATCGGTAAAAATCACTTCAACTCAAGATGGATTTCAACAAATGACCTTCCCTGTGGACGCTTGCGTCTACTGGCTTACTCTCCTTACTCATCGACAGAATGGACTATGAGCTGGAATGAAACAAAAAAACAAGAACTTTCCAGCCGTATTACCAGCACCATCAAATCACTTAAATCCGCGGTGCCAGAATTAGAAAAACAATTGAGAGAAGCTGAATTAGAAAGACAAAAAAGACACGCAGAACAGCTGATACAACAAGAAAGGTGGCGGAAAGAAGAAACTATCCGAAAAGCCAACGAAGCAGCTAAACAAAGCAAAGAAGAGCTTTTTTCAATCATGGCGCAATGGACTGAAGATAAACGAGTCGAGCAATTTTTCGAAGAAGCAGAGAAAGATGCACTTAAAATGAGTGACCGAGATCAAATGAGTGTCCTCGAACGGCTTTCACTTACACAGCAATTCTTGTCTGGTACGTCAGCAATTGAGCGTTTGATCAAATGGCAAACACCTGAAGAAAGACTTAAAAACAATTAAGTTATAAATATATGGGATGGGTAATATCACCATCCCTAAAAATAGATTTATATAAACCAAAATTGACTCTAGCTAACCATTGAAGCATTTGGCACATCATAAATATGAGCAGCAAAGTGGGATTGTAGTCGATGATCGAGTAATGCCTGAAAGATATCCGCACAACACTCATCATTCACAATGATCTTTCCATTTGCATCAAATTGCAAATTAAGTCTAAAGCGATTTGCATTACCCTGTAGACTCCTCATAAAGTCAGGGTTTTTATAATAACCTTTTTGTTTAATCGCAGAGGCCCGCCTTAACTGCATAGCATTATTACCAACATACCTTTTCAAAGGTTCAGGATCGGTAAAGGCTTGGCTGAATTCGACCTCATCGACTAACTCACTGAAATCAGAAATATGGGCATTTTTATAGCTAAGAACTGACTCAAATATTTTTTTGTTCTTAATAAAAACATTCTCTTCCAAAATAAAGAAATCAAAATCCCGAGAAATGTTAAATTTTGGTGTATCATCAATAGATAGTTTGTTGTTTTTGTAAATGATATTCTTTAATCCTTTACTTTTTTTAGTGCTCCAAGATGAATCCGTCTTTTTAACACAATGTAGAACAACATCTCCTATAACTAATTTTACTGAATAGAACTCACAGTTAGAAAGCTCTTTAATATCAGTAACTTTCTTTTCTCGTGTTTGATTCGCAGAAACAACAGCCACTGAGACTGCTGACGTTTCCCCCGTACCAATTTGCATAAGGCTATTTTCATTATTTTGAGCTAATAATGAATAATTAACTACTTCAGTATAGTTTTCTCTCTCATCATCGATAAAGCCTATAAGTTCTTGCTTCAACCTTTGATCAACAGTAATCCATTTCCCTGTGAATATTGGATTCCCTTCAGAAACCCTCTTCTTAAAAACCCAAACTGATAGTTCTGCTTCTTGAAGATTAAAGTTCTTAAGTGTTTCAAGCATAATTCTCATCCTTTATCAATTACAATAACAGACTGTACGGTTTCGTACTCATGGTCAGAGTTCGGCTCAATACTTAGATTAGATAAAACAACGCCAGAAAATACATCCTGACTTCCTGGGAAACGATAAGTAACCTCATACATTTTCCAGTTAAATACCATAAGCATTGGATTCAGTATTATTTGCCCAGACTTATATGACAACCAAAAAAGCCATAGGAGGAAAATAATGAAACCAAAAAACTTGTTGGTTTGTAAATAATCTATACTCATAAATGAAACAATATAAGGAAGAACATAATTCATTAAATCAGAAGGACAGTACTTAGAATCTATAATTTTTATCTTTTGCCCCTCAGAACCAGCAAATTTTAATGCAACCCAAGATATTAAAAGACACATTAGACAGACAAGAAAAAAACCAATTGAAAGAAATGGCTTCTGAAGTGGAATACTGCATGTAGCAGATGTAAGGAAGTCCCAGCAAAGACCACCATTTTTTTTCTTATCATCTATATCTTGCACCAGTAAAATAGTACTTAAAGGTAAATATGATCCTAGGAATATTGCAAAAGCAAATAGTAACCTGGGGTTCATGATTTCTCCTGTAACTCTTTATAGGGCATGGGATTTTCCTTCCGATGAAGATTAGACAATAATTCATCTGTTGCATCAACGATGCTTTTCAAGAATAGATAACTTTCGTGATGAAACTCTCTCCCGCATTTCTTCAAAAAACAATGAAACTCCGATTCATTAACATTACCAAGATCATAATAAGCATGCTATAGACAGTGCGGACTTGGTTATTCTCAGAAAAACACTGTACCTACAAGTAGGATTATATTTTAGCCTGAACCAACATGATTCTTATCAAAAGTCAGGTTATAGAGGCGGTCAAAGATGGTGTTCCAGAAACTGGCCGAAGATGGAGCATCTGTATACTGGCACTTTATCGCGAATACCATGCTGCCGTTCTTGACCTGCTCACCAGAAAGCCGGAGGCTGCGTATTCTGGCCGATCGTGAACAGTCATTCTGGTGGAACGTGAACGCAGATTCTGGTTTAACGTGAACGC
>NZ_JAEMGT010000052.1:0-37697 GCF_017655185.1 Rahnella sp. ChDrAdgB13
CGTAAGGATTGCCTGAGAAAGTCAGCGACGAGGGGAGCTTTTATCTAAATCCGATTTATTCAACAAAGCCAACTGATGCATGAAAACTTACGCATCGCCAGCCTGGCTTATACGCGTTCGATCAATGCACAGGCCGAACACTGGATGAAAATTGGCATGTTAATGGAAACCCATCCGGACATGACCCACAGCGAAATCTCCCGGCTGCTGGTGCGTTGCAGCATGGAATCCGATGAGAACACCGACAGTTTCCGTACGCTGTTAAACGTGGGCGGCACACACAGGAAGGCAAGTAATGAATAGTGGTTTAGACAGCGCGTATTTTGTTAACAATAACCGGATGATCAAAACGCCGGAAGGGATCAGCAAAGCCCGCATCGCAGGCAAACTGGCCGCCCGGGTTTTGCATATGATCACACCTTACGTTGTGCCCGGCGTTACGACCAATGAACTGGACCGCATCTGCCACGATTTCATCGTCAACGAATTGCAGGCGATCCCGGCCAATATCGGCTATCACGGTTATCAGAAAACGACCTGTACCTCCGTCAATCATGTGATTTGCCACGGCATTCCGTCCGACAAAGCACTGAAGAAAGGCGATATCATTAACATCGACGTCGCGCTGATCAAAGACGGCTGGTACGGTGACACCAGCCGCATGTATTACGCCGGTGAGCCGGGCATTCTTGCCCGCCGTCTGACGGATACCACGTATGAAGCCATGATGGCCGGCATTGAAGCCGTCCGCCCCGGCGCAACGCTGGGTGACGTCGGTTATGCCATTGCCGCCGTCGCGAAACGCGAAGGTTTTTCCATCGTGGAAGAGTATTGCGGCCACGGCATTGGCATGGGTTATCACGAAGACCCGCAGGTGCTGCATTATGGCGAAAAAAAACGCGGTCTGGTTTTGCAGGAAGGCATGCTGTTCACTATCGAACCGATGCTGAACGCCGGTAAAAAGCAGAATAAAGTGCTGCCCGACGGCTGGACGGTGGTCACCAAAGATCACTCGTTGTCCGCACAGTGGGAACACATGGTAGCCGTGACCAAAGATGGCTACGAAATCCTGACGCCGTGGCCTGAGCACGAATAAGCGGAATTTTTACCGCATCCGGATCATGCCCGATGCGATGATAAGCGCCTGACTGGTTGACTTTAATTCGAATACTACGAAAATGTTTTCATTCGAAAAACGACATGAAAGTCCCGGAGTTTATCATCGCTTCTTCCCCTGTTTTGCCCTTCGCAACTCCGGCTAAAAAGTCAGGCGTTCTTATTGCCTTGGCGCTGTTACTGGCGAGTTGTTCATCCGCGCCGCCGAAATCACTGGTCACGCCGCTGCCGCCGGTCGCAAAGCAACCTCTTGCGCCTAAAGGTGAGCAGAATAAAGAACCGGTGCGCGGCGTCTGGCTGGCGACGGTTTCCCGTCTCGACTGGCCACCGATGTCTTCGGTGAATGTCAGCAGCCCCGCACAGCGCATCAGTCAGCAGAAAAAGTCCCTCACCGACAAGCTCGATAATCTGAAATCGCTCGGCATCAACACCGTATTCTTCCAGGTTAAACCGGACGGCACCGCGCTGTGGCAATCCAAAATTTTGCCTTGGTCCGATATGCTGACCGGCACGATTGGCGAAGACCCGGGTTATGACCCGCTGAAATTTATGCTTGATGAAGCGCACAAGCGCGGCATGAAAGTGCATGCGTGGTTCAACCCGTACCGCGTTTCGGTGAATACCAAACCTTCAACGATTGCCGAGCTGAATCGTACATTGTCACTCAGTCCGGCGAGCGTTTATGTGCTGCACCGCGACTGGATCCGCACCGCAGGCGATCGCCTGGTGCTTGACCCCGGCATTCCTGAAGCGCGTGACTGGATCACCAGCATCGTGGCCGAAGTCGTTACGCGTTATCCGGTCGACGGCGTGCAGTTTGATGACTATTTCTATGCCGAAACCCCTGGCTCGGCGCTCGATGACAGCATGACGTTCAGAAAATACGGTCAGGGATTCAGCTCAAAAGCGGACTGGCGTCGCCACAATACGCAGATGCTGATCGAACAGGTTTCCCGCACCGTCCGCCAGCTGAAACCGGGCGTTGAATTCGGCGTCAGCCCTGCCGGTGTCTGGCGTAATCTGTCGTTCGACCCTGCCGGTTCCGACACACGCGGCGCGGCGGCGTATGACGAAGCCTATGCCGATACGCGTCTTTGGGTGAAACAGGGTTTGCTCGATTACATTGCGCCGCAGCTTTACTGGCCTTTCTCCCGCAAGGCGGCCCGCTATGACGTGCTGGCGAAATGGTGGGCGGATGTCGTGAAACCGAACAACACGCGCCTGTATATCGGTATTGCGCTGTATAAAGTGGGCGAGCCGTCTAAGAATGAGCCTGAATGGACCACCGGCGGTGGCGTACCGGAGCTGAAGAAACAGCTCGATATGAATGAATCGTTACCGGGCATCAGCGGCACCATTCTGTTTCGGGAAAATTACCTGAACCAGCCGCAAACGCAGGAAGCCGTGCGTTACCTGAAAAGCCGCTGGGGCCATTAAGCCAGCGCGGATAAAACAAAAAAAGCCCCCTGCAATGACGCCGGGGGCTTTTCGTTTTCAACCTTAACTGCGCTCAATTTCTTTGGTTGCGCGATCTAACGCATCGGTGATTTTATACAGCGTTTCCTGTTCGATAGGCCCTTTCGCCAGCCTCAAATTCAGCGCTGAACGGATATTATTTATCGCCCTTTGCATTTCCGGAATGCTGCGGTTATTTGACAGGATCGCCAGCGAATGCAGCCGCTCAGTCACCGTCGCCAGTAATTCATCCTGCTGGTTAAGCAATATCGCACCTTCTGCGGTGATCGTATATTGCTTCTTCCCGCCTTCTTCCTGATTCGCCAGAACCAGTCCCTGATCTTCCAGAAAAGTCAGGTTCGGATAAATAATACTGGCGCTCGGGGTGTATTCCCCTTTGGATAGCTCTTCGATGGCTTTGATCAGTTCATAACCGTGGGCGGAACGCTGTTGCAGAAAATGCAGCATTAATAGGCGGATATCACCGGTTTCGAACATTCTTTCACGACGGTGTTTTTTCGCAGCAATACAGTTTGCTTTGTTGCCGGATCCGGCGGGAGGACGGTCGTTGCCCAGAGGATTATTTTTCATCAGAACCATGGTTAAAATTGCGTAAAGATATCCCCTAAAGATAACGGGTTAAGCCCCCGATCACAATCTCCCCTTCACGTGCGAAGGGGAGCGTTTTTATGATGGCATTAGTTCATGAAAGTAAAAGGCTTATAGAAATTTTCGCCCAGCCAGTGATAAGCCGCAGGCTGCGTCGCCAGCGGTTTGCGCACATAGCTGGCGGCAGAATTCACATCGCCTTTGCCGCTGTACACCGCGTAATCCGGGTACGGGAAAACCGGGCGAGAAGCGGCATCTGCCGGGATTTTCTCCAGACGGATTTCAGTTGCTGGCTTTTTACCGCGTTCCGGCAGCGGTTGCCCGAACGACGTTTTCTGCTCTTTTGCCGCCTGATACGTGGTGATGTTATCCGGCGCAGTGCCCTTTTCCACCCAGTTCATCATAGGTGTGAGGAAATCCACCAGGCTCGGGCCTTCACCGCCGGAGCAGTGATGCACGCCTGGCAGCAGATACAGACGCTCAAACTGATCGCGGCTCGCCGCCCCCATGACGTTGCCGACGGCCTGATGATAAGCCACGGAATTGAGCGGTGAAATGTGCTGATCCGCCCAGCCGTGCCAGATAATCAGCTTGCCACCGGCGGCTTTAAACGCCGTCAGATCCGGGTTGGTCGCGTCATAAAGCGGATGCATTTTGCGCAGTTCGTCAAACGCCGCTTCGGTGAACTTCACGTCTTTTAACGTAAAATCCGCTGGCGGATTTTTCTCGTAATTCATGTATTTAAGCGACGACAGTGCGATCATCTGGCTGAAAATCGGGTCGCTGGCTTTTTCCGGCACAAAGACACCTTCCCACGCCAGTTCTGAACCCGGCATCGGGCCGCCGACAATCAGTTTTTTGCCTGTTTTCGGATCTACAGGCCCCGCATACAACCGGTTCAGCGCCGTCAGTTCTGTGGTGGATAAACACGATCCCTGCGGCGTGGCCGGATCGGTTTTGCACGCCAGAACCGAGGTGTCGAAATGGCAACTTTGCGGGTCGGCAATCAGGCCATCGGTCTGACCATCCCGCGCGTCGCATTGTTTGAGCACGGCGTTGTGGATCAGCGGCAAACGCGCGGCCAGCAGCACCGGTTTGCCGTCAGGCCCGGTATTGGAAAGCGCCTGCCAGGCGTGATAAACCGCATTCTGCGACTGGAAATTCATCGCGGCGGCACCGGCAATAATACCGTTGAAATCATGCGGGAAGCGCTGCGCTTCCATCAGGGCTTCACGGCCACCGTCCGAGCAGCCGTTAAAATAGGAATATGCAGGCGCGCGGCCATAGAAAGCCGTGATCAGCTTTTTCGACACTTCCGCCGTCAGATGCTGGCTGCGGTAGGCGAAATCCACGCGTTTCTGAGGATCTTTACCAAAGTCACCTTCCTTCATGGAATGGCCCATGTCAGTGGCGGCCAGAACAAAACCGTTGGTATTTAAGGGCGTACAACCCGCTGCTGCGCCGATTTGCAGCTGAATATTCCCGCAAAGGCCGCCGCAGCCGATTTGCATATAGCGTTGCTGCCACGATGAAACCGGCAGGATCACCTGAAAACCGATCTCAGGATGCAAATTGCCATCGACTTCACAGGCCGGTGCGCCGTTCACGGTGATTTCTTTGGCGGTCGTGATCCGGCTGCCTTCGCCGCCAATGTCGGTCAGCGAAACGTCGGCAAGTTTTGCGCAGGACATCACCGGTCTGACGACCTCCCGCGCAGGTGCAGTGGGATCAGCAGCGATACTGAAAGAGGAATATCCGGTTAACAGCAGAGGTAACAGACAAAGCGCCCGCCAGCGCCCGTTGAGGCTTTTTAATTTCATAACCATTCCTTTGAATAAAGATTCAGAATTTGTCATAAGAATTATAATGATGGCAGAAATAATAAATAATGGCGTTCAGGGCGGCTGCCGTAATGATTTGCGCGGCAGTTGCAACAAAGTATTAATTTGTAGCGACTGAAATAAAAAACCGCAGATAACAGGGAAAATACGTTCTGTTATCTGCGGGAAAATATTCCGTCACGCTTGACAGGGGTAAATCAGTTCCGGCGCAGAAAATTATTTCGCATGCCAGTACGCCACGCAGCGGACAAAGTTTGCATCCAGCCCGCGGGTTTCGGTGAAATAATCACTCAGGCCTTTGACGAATTTCCCTTCGCCGGTGGCCCAGACGTAATAGTCATTTTCAGGCAGCATCAGACTTTTCAATTTCTGCACAACCGCATCATCTTCGCGATAGCCATTATGCTCATCGCTGACGATCCACTCGACGTTGAAATCTTTTTCTTCATCCAGATAACTGATGCAGCTCACGGCCTTCACTTTCACCAGTACGGTGATTTTTGCGTTTACAGCCGCCTCTTTCAGTTCACGCAGGCGGCGTTTTACTGCCGGAAGACCGGTTTCATCGCAAAGATACAGCTGCCACCGGTAGGTCGTCGGAATAATCAGGGAACCGCGCGGCCCGCCAATGATCAGTTTATCCCCCGGTTTGGCATTGCCGGCCCATTCGCTGGCCACACCGCCGTCATGAATATAAAAATCCAGCGTCAGTTCGTTAGTTTGCGCATCAAAATGCAGCGGTGTGTATTCACGGTTAACCGGACGCGGGCCTTCGCCCCAGGCAATGCCGTCTTCTGTGGCGGTCGGCGGAACAATCATGTCGCCCGGATTTGCCGGGAAGAACAGTTTGATGTGATCATCAAAACCGCGGGACGTAAAACCCTTCAGCTCGTCACCGCTCAGTACAATGCGTTTAAAACAGCCGGAAACCGTTTCCGCGCTTTTTACCGTGATGTGGCGGAAAACCAGTTCGTTCTTAACGCGCACCGGCAGGTTGGCGGCGGAAGATTCAGTGCGTTTGTGTTCCATATTTTTTCTCTCAAGGTGGCGAAACTTATCATCGCGAGCCCGCTCAGGACGTGAATGATTCTCAATTCAGTGAAAGATATATCTTAGTAATATTTTATGCAACGACTTCAAAAAAAAACCGACCATCGTGAAGAAGGCCGGTTGGCGGTTTGTGCAGCAGAACGCACCGGGTGGATTAACGCACCGCGCCGCGCAAAAACATATCGACGGCGCTGCTCACCATCTGGCGGATTTCCGCAATTTCCAGCGGTGCCGGATTACGCTGATAGACGCGCGTGTTGGTTTGCGCCGTCACCAGCGCCAGAAACTGTAAGGCGCGCAGATGCGCATCGGCCTGCGCCAGTTGCCCTCGCTCCATCGCACTGCCCAGGAATTTTGCCAGGATATCGACGCTCTCCCGTGGCCCGGCGTCATAAAACAACGTGCCGATTTCGGAATGCCCGGACTCGGCGATCACCATGCGATACACCGCCAGCGCGGAGACATCATTGGTCAGCACCAGCAACATTCTTTCACCAAAACGGGTGAGGATGGTTTCAAGATTGGCATCCGCCCACGTTTGGGTCAGATCGCTGACGGCGTCGGAAAGATGCCCGGTGGCATAGGCTTTCACCACCGCCACCAGCAACTCTTCTTTCGACGGGAAATAGCTGTAGAGCGTGGCCTTTGAACCGCCGAGACGCCGGGCGAGCTCATTCATTGACGCGCGTTCGTAACCGGTTTCCTGAAACAATTGCGCTGCGGCATCGATAATCGCCTCCCTGCGGGCTTCGGTGCGGACTTTCATCTTCCCTCCTGACGTTGCTATTACGGCCACGGCCAAAAACCGTCGCGGCGAAACTGTACAGTACAGTTCCCTGATGTCCCCACTCTAACGACGGGTTTGTGCCTTGTAAAGCGACCCGCGTAGCCCATTTTTCAGAACGAAGTGCAAAGATTTCGTTAAGAAGCGCATTTTTATTTACCAATTTGTTGATAACAATTATCAGTATCATTATCATTCGCACAAAGCTGAAATGGGTAAGGACTGTAATTAAACCCATATTTTATAAGGACAACGGCTTTTTCACGGAAGATTAAAGCAGATGACAAGCGCGTCTGAATTTGTCGAAAGGCAGTAAATGCGAGCAGAACTTAAAAAAATTAGTGCAGGACTAAAAACAAATGTTCAAATCCTTTACACAGCAGGGTTTGGTGAAAAACGTCATTTTCATGGGGACGATTCTCACCACCACCTTTAACGTAAACGCAGCGGAAGCCGTTAAAGACAACACCGATCTGGCACAGAACAAAGCGCAATCTACAGAAACCATCAAAAAGAAACCGGTGGTGCGCAGTGCGAAGGATCTGGCACAGAACAATGAAGAAGTGATGACCGTCACCGAGACCCTGCCGGATAAAACGCCGGGCTCAAAAACCACCATCACTGCGGCTGAAATGCAAAAACGTGGCGGTAACGATTTCGGTACCATCATGCGTTATGAGCCACTGATCACCGCGACCGGCTCAAGTGGCGGTTCCGGCAACGGCAAAAGCGGCTTCGACCGCAGCGGTTACACCGGCTATAACATTCGTGGTCTGGAAAGCAACCGCGTCAGCATCGACGTTGACGGCATTCCACAGCCAAGTGCTACCGGCCGCAGCTACGCCAGCCGCGCTGGTTTAGGCACATCCGGCATCGGCCGTGATTACATCGACCCGTATATTTACGGCCAGGTGGATATCGAATCCGGCGCAACGTCAGCCGAACGCGCCAACACTTCCATCGGCGGCGCCGTTTCCTTCCTGCCAAAAACCGCAGACGATTACCTGCGTCCGGGCAAAGAAACCTATTTCGGTTACCAGTCTGATTATGATTCTTCAGACCGTTCATGGCACAACGGCATTACTGCCGCTGCCGGTGACGAAACCCTGCGTGGCCTTGTGGCGATCAGCCGCCGCGACGGTCAGGAAACCAGCAACAACAGCGGGACGCACGACGCTTATCCGGCGAACTGGCACTCTAACGCCATCATGACGTCCGGTATCTGGCAGCCAAACGACGAACATAAATTCACCGGCACGCTCGATTACTACGAGAAAATCAATCACACCCATTACGACGCGTGGAACAGCGCTGGCAGCTCCATTCTGGGTACCGCACAGCAGCAAAGTAACACCCGCCGCTGGGGCGCAAGCCTGAAAGACGAATGGACACCGTTCAACGATTTCGCTGACGCCGTGGTCTCCAAAGTCTATTACCAGTACACCCAGGCGCATGACAACACGTACATGCCGAACGCCAGCAAAGAGATGATGAACGTCTATTCCGATTACGACGTCAGCACCTATGGCGCGGAAACCAGCTGGCTCAAAACGCTGGGTCGCCACGAGTTGAGTGCCGGGATCAACGGTCGCATCTCTAACACTGAACGTCCGTTCCGCGAAAGCCCGAACCAGAGTGTTTACACCACCATCATGCAGCCGGAAGCCAACAGCCGTTCTTACGTTCTCGGCGGCTTCCTGCAAGACACCATGAAGTTTGACCTCGACGGCCATAACTTCGGCATCGTGCCTGCGGTGCGTGTGGCGTACCAGAATACGAAAGCGACAGACCTGTCCGATTTGTCTAACAGCACCGTGTCTGAAAGCCAGGTTTCTACTTTGTACGGTAAAGCCAACTCCGATACGCAGGTTCTGCCATCACTGGCATTCACGTATGACATCACGCCTAAGCTGATGACTTACCTGCAATACCGTCGCGGCGCACAGTTCCCGGATGCCAGCCAGCTTTACGGCTCCTGGAACCTCGGTTCTTCTTATGCCGGTTCTCAGCAATATGCGCTGATCGGTAATACCAATCTGAAAACCGAAACCAGCAACAACTTCGAATGGGGCATGAAAGGTGAAGCGACCGAAGGCGTGACCTTTAAAACGGCCGTGTTCTACAACACGTACAAAAACTTCATCGCTAACACCCGTTACACCCGCGCAGGCAGCCCGGGCATGTTCACCAACGTGCCTTCCAATATTTATACGATTTATCAGGCCGAAAACCGCGATGAAGCGTTTATCTACGGTGGCGATCTGAGCACTAAAATCAACTACGGTACGTGGTTCAGCAGCGTTGACGGTCTGAGCACCAGCTTCGCACTGGGTTACGCCAAGGGTGAATCTAAATCCAGCTACGCGGGTGACAAATACGTTGATATCGACAGCGTTCCGCCAATGAAATTTGTAGCCGGTGTGGCATGGGATGATCCGTCAGGTGTCTACGGTACGGCGCTGACTGCAACCTTCGTGAAAGGTAAAAAAGCCGAAGCGACCAACCGTCAGAGCTACACCAACGCCGGTACACCGATCACGGATTCCACCACGGAATACATGAATGTTCCTGGCTACGGTTTGCTTGATGCAACGGCCTACTGGAAAGTGGCGAAAAACGTAAAACTCAGCGGCGGCGTCTATAACATCACCGACCGTAAGTACTGGGATTACCTGAGCAGCCGCAACCTGACTGAAACCACCAATCAGGATGCATACAACAAAGCGCTGGCCGTGATGCCAGGCCGCAGCTTCCAGCTGGGCGTGAATGTCGATTTCTAAGCGATAATTCATCACCGAAAACCTGAGCGCTATGTGAAAACATGGCGCTTTTTTATGTTTCAAGATGCAGGTTATGGCCAATACCCCACGGCCATCTGGCAGATTTTTTCATCGTTTCCCGGGTGCTAGTTTTTAATTTCCATCCATGCTGTCCCAAAGCGAAAGGAAATAAAAGAATGCCGATTACCCGTACTCAGGGGACTGCATTCCCCCATATTTATCTGCCAAATAATGCTCAGAAACAGTCCGCCTGCAACGTGATTGCCCTGTTGCAATATGCCGGTATCTGGCCGGCTGCGGGGCAACGTCGAACCAACGGTGTCATGCGTGTCGATATGCAGGGGCATATTCCGGGTGCCGTTCCGTAATGGCTTCTGAGATGTTTTTTTAACGCCCCTGTCGCTTTTCGCAGAGGCGCTTTTGTGTCTGATTATCAGCAAATAAATGGTTGCCGCGCACAACAGCCCACACCGGGAAACGACTAGACTCCCTGTTTTCCTCATCATCATTTCACTGAGAGATTACATGGAATTAATCAAAAAACCGCTCGCGCTGGTGCTCGCCCTGTTGCTGTCACCCGTCTGCGTAAACGCCACCACCCTGCTGAACTACACCGATCATGAACCGCTGGGTGGCACGCGCACCCGCTTCATCAATGACGTTTTCTTCCCGGCGATTGAAAAAGAATCACAGGGTCGTCTGAAAATTAACGCGCACTGGGGCAGCGAACGGGCGACCGGTTATAACGCGCTGAGCGTAATCAGTGAGGGTTCAGCAGCGGATATGGGCACCGTTGTGCCGGAATACGCGGCCAAAGATCTGCCGCTGCATCAGATTTTTAAAAGCTTTCCCGCCGGGCCGACCGGTGACCGACAGATTGCATTCTTCCGCCGCGTTTACGCCGAAATTCCGGCTTTTCCTGCCGAGTTACATCACGAAAACGTCGTGAACATTTTCTTCGGCACCGGTTATCCGGTGGCGTTTCTCAGCACGAATCCGCTGAAAAATCTGCAAGATATCCGGGGCACGACGTGGCGTTCAGCGAGTTTCTGGCATCAGGATTTTCTGCGAAATGCGGGCGCGAAGCCAGTCACGATGCCGTGGGGCCCGGAAACGGTGAAAGCGTTTCAGACCGGCGCGCTGGACGGCATTATGGTCAACGTGGACAGCGGTTATGACCTGAAAATTCAGAAAATGGCACCGGAGGTTTTAGTCTCGCGCGAGCTGTGGCTCGGCCACGTTTATCTGCTGGTGATGAATGAAAAGGTCTGGAACGGGCTGGCGAAAGCCGATCAGGATGCCATTCACCGCGCCGCAGAAACTGCCTACAAAACTGCCGGTCAGGTGATGGACAAAGGCTATATAAACCAGCTGGATGGGCTGCGCAAAGACGGCGCAAACGTCCGCGAACTTCAGCACAGCGAAGTGGAACACTGGCAAACGGTGAGCCGTTATCCGGAGATTCAGGCCGCGTGGGCAAAAGAGCAAACCGCAGCAGGCGTGACACAGGCGGTTCCGGTGCTGGAAAAAGTCCGCGCAATTTTGGCAGATGAGATGAAGTAATTAAATCGCTCCGGCAGAGGTGACCACCTTTGCCGGAACCCGTTTGTTCGCCCTTCCCCGCAAACCGCTATTTGCCACACTTCCTCTTTTTTACTTTCATAACTGAACCCACCTGTACATTTTCTTGACAGGAGAATTGTCTTACCTCATAAATGTACCGTACTGTACGGTTTAATGAAAAAGTAAACCGACATCCCGCTGCATTTTTTCATAAGAAGGTAAGACGTATGTCTGCGTTAACAAACAGCTATCCGCTGGCAGCTTTGATTTCTTTAGGTTTATTAACGGGGTGCGCGAGTACCCAGCCTGTGCCCTACACCGGGGTCACTTCTTCTTCCCGGATGAAACCTGACACGCAGGATGAATCCGGGCATATCGCTTTCAGCTACAACACGCCGGTCGACTGGAATAAATATTCCCGCGCCATTGTGGATCCGGTGGTGATTTATCAGGGAGCAGATGCCCAGTTTGATGACGTTTCTCCTGAACAAAAACAACAACTGGCGGCGCATATGCAGCAGGTCTTCGGCAAAAGCATGGCGGAACGGTTCCCGCTGACCAACGCCATCACGCCGGGAACCTTGCGCATTCGCCTGACGCTGACCGGCGCGGAAACCAGTACGCCGTTTGTCGGCACGTTCACACGCTTTGACCTGATGGGCGGGCCGTACAACATCGTGCAGTCAATCCGCGGCAAACAAGGGTCGTTTACCGGCTCGGTGAGTTATGCGGTGGAAATCTACGATGCGCCGACCAATCAGTTGCTCAAATCCTATATTTCACGCCAGTACCCGAACTCGCTGAACATCGGGGCGACTTTTGGCGCGCTGAGTGCGGCAGAAACCGGGCTGGAGAAAGGGGCGGATCAGTTGCAGGAACAGCTGAAATAACCGGCTGAATCAGAAAGGGCTCATGATGAAAATCTATCCGCAGCAAATCATCTGCAAACACTGCGACAGCCTGTATACCCGAAAATCCGTGCGGCCCGGCGAGGCCGCATACTGCCCGCGCTGCCGGGCGGTGTTGTATCGGGGAAGCTGGCTGAGTCTGGAACAATGGTTCGCGCTCACCCTCACGGTGGCGCTGTTTTTTATCATCGCCAATGTTTTTCCGGTGCTGGAAATCGGCTTCCACGGCCAGTCGCAGGCGGCCACGCTATGGCAAACCGCGATGGCGCTGGCACACAGCTATGCGTCGCCGCTGGCGATCCCGGTGGCGTTGCTGATGATTGTCTGCCCGTGTTTGCAAATTTTGCTGCTCGGCTGGGTGTTATTTCACGCGTGCAGGAAAAAAGCCGCGCCCGGTTTTGCCTCCGCCATGCGTTTGCTCGCCGGGCTGGCACCGTGGAGCATGGCGGAAGTCGCGCTGCTGAGTATCCTGATTGCTGCTATCAAACTCTCCGGCCTGGTTGAAATCACCACCGGCCCCGGTACCTGGGCATTGCTCGGTTTATGTCTGCTGTTACCCGTGATCAATCATCAGGATTTCCAGCCGTTATGGACACTCAAAACCCTCCGCGGCTACCGCCCGTGATGCCCGTACAGGCGTTACCGCAGGGGCTCGTCCGCTGCCACGTTTGCGGGCTGGTCTGCGAGCATATTTCCGGCGTTCATCGTTTGCCGTGCCCGCGCTGTCATGCGGCGCTGCACCCGCGCCAGCCCGACAGCCGCAGCCAGTCATGGGCGTTTTTGCTGACCGCCCTGCTGTTGTATTTACCCGCCAATTTACTGCCGGTGATGTACAGCTCATTGGCCGGTCACGGCGGTGAAAATACCATTCCGGGCGGAATTGCAGAATTCTGGGCGTCCGGTTCATACGGCGTCGCCACCGTCATTTTTATCGCCAGCGTGGTCGTGCCCTGCGCCAAATTCCTGATCCTCGGCGGGCTGTTGCTTGCCGCCGGAAAAGGCCAGGCCAGGAGCCGCGTTCGCCGCACACGGATGTACCGCCTGACGGAATATATCGGTTACTGGTCGATGCTCGACGTCATGGTCGTGGCACTGGTCGCCGCACTGGTGCAGTTCCCCGGTTTCAGCAGTGCGGAACCGCGCATCGGCATTGTCTTTTTTGGTGCCGTGGTGATTTTTACCCTGCTTGCCGCCATGAAGTTCGACCCGCGTTTGATTTGGGAAAATAACAAGAATGAGTGAACACGTTTCTCCGGCACCTGAAATCACGCCGCGCCGCTGGCGTCCGTCGCTGGTCTGGCTGGTACCTGCCGCCGCTGCGGTAATCGGGCTGTTTTTGTTTTTTCAGATGTGGGCCTCCGCCGGGCCGGAGATTTCGATCACGTTCCAGACCGCAAGCGGATTACAGGCCGGAAAAACCGAGGTGAAATACAAAGACGTCACCGTCGGATTGGTGAAATCCATCACGCTGAGCCCGGACAGCCAGCGCGTACTCGTGACAGTGTCACTGATGAAGAATGCCGAAAACCTGGCGAAATCCGATACCCGCTTCTGGGTGGTGCGTCCGCGCGTCGGTATGGGCGGCGTTTCGGGCATCGACACGCTGCTTTCCGGCGCGTATATCAGCCTGGATACCGGCACATCCGGCAGAACCGGTTCAGTTTTTCAGGGGCTGGAATCGCCACCGGCGGTCATCAACGGTATGCCCGGCAGGCAGTTTGAAGTGGTTGCGGGCGATCTCGGTTCGCTGGATATCGGTTCCGCCGTCTATTACCGCCGCGTGCCCGTGGGCCGGGTGTCGTCCTACGCGCTGCGCCCTGACGGCAAAGGCGTCAGCCTTAACGTCTTTATCGACGCACCCTATGAGCGTTTCGTCACCTCTGCCACGCGGTTCTGGAATGCCAGCGGGCTGGATTTATCGCTCGATTCCGAAGGGTTACAGCTGAAAACGCAGACCATGGCGTCGGTTATTGCCGGCGGCATTGCCTTTGCTAATCCACCAGACGCCGCTCCCGCCGCCACACCTTCCCCCGATCACAGCGTTTTTACGCTGGCCGACGATCAGGCGTCCGCTATGGCACCGCAGGACGGCACGCCGCAAATCCTTCAGCTGCGTTTCCAGCAATCGTTACGCGGAATGAAAACCGGCGCGCCGGTGGAATTCTCCAGCGTAAAACTCGGTAAAGTGACCGCCATCGATCTGGATTACGAGCCAGCCGGTTCACGGTTTATTTCGGTGGTGACGATTGAGGTATACCCGAACCGGCTCGGTCAGGTGCTGGAGAAACTGCCCAAGCCAGAAAAAGATGCCCGGAAACAGGCCGCCGTTTTCCTGCGGGATATGGTCAGACACGGCCTTCGCGCACAGGCGCGCACCGGGAATTTACTGACCGGCCAGCTGTATATTTCGCTCGATTTTATTCCGAACGCCGCGCCAGTTTCTTACGATATCAATGCGCGGCCGCTGCGCATTCCGACGCTGAATGGCGGATTTGATCACCTTCAGGAACAGCTCGCCACGCTCATCGGCAAGGTATCGAAAATGCCCATTGAGTCGATTGGCAATAATCTCAACGCCACGCTGGGCAATCTCAACCAGACGCTGATTCAGGTGAACAGCCAGGTTCTGCCGCAAACCACGCAAACGCTCAGCACGATGAATCAGACCCTGACCCGCGCCCAGTTATTGCTGGCGGAGGATTCGCCGCTGCTGCAAACGCTGGCTGAATTCCAGCGCACGCTGTATTCGCTGCGCACCCTGACCGGCCTGTTAACGCGCCAGCCGCAGGCGCTGCTGACCGGCAGACAGAATGACAAAAAGGAACAGCCATGAAACTTGCCCGAACTGCTTACGCGACGCTTACCCTGCTGGTTTTAACCGGCTGTGCGTCTTCCGCTCCGCACTATTACACGCTGACCACTGCCGCCGGTCCCGCCCCCGCGGCTGCCAGCGCCGCGCCTTTTGTCATCCGCGTGAAACCGGTGAACGTGGCGGAGCGGCTCAATCAGCCGCAGCTGATGGTCCATCAGCGCAACGGCGAACTGCTGATGTCGGATAATGCACTCTGGGCCGCGCCGCTGCCCGAGGAAATTCGGGCGGCGCTGACCGCCCGGCTTGAGCGTTCGCTGAAGACGACGGACATCCGCAGTCTGATGCCACCGGCGGGCAAACCGGTGATCGGTATCCGCGTGTCGGTGGAACAGTTTGATGTCTGGCAAGGTGAGAAAGCGACGATAGCCGCCACCTGGCAGCTGGATCCCGGACAAGACAGCGGGCAACTCATCTGCCAGACACAACATCAGCGCGCCATAAATGGCGGCACGCAGGAGCAGGTGATGATCCGGCAGAAGCTGGTGCAGGACGTGGCGGATGACATCGCTTTCTCCGTGCTTCAGCGCCGCTGCGGCTGACTTTTTCGCAATGCTTACAGTGCAAAACCGGCCTGAGTCACATTATTTTTCAACATTCTCTAAATCAATAAGTTAGCAATATTGAATAACGTTAAGTTTTGTCAATACGAGGAGAACTGCCGTGACAATCTGACTTGAAAAATCAGTTAAAACATAAACTTAACGCAATCCATACACTACCTTTTGCCCCAAGAACTATCTTGACCCTAAAACTGCACAAGATATATCTTGAGACCATCCGGTTCATGGCAGAAGGCACAACCGATGACAAACTCAGGGCCCGCCGCCCGCCGCAAAAGCAAGCTGTTCACGCGTCAGGAACTGACGTTATTTGTGCTGCATCTTATTCAGATCAATCCGGCACATGGTTATGAAATCATTAAAACCATCGAAGGCTATTCGATGGGCGCGTACATCCCCAGCCCCGGCGTGATTTACCCCATTTTAACGCTGATTGTCGAAGAGGGTTTCGCCACCGCCACCGACATTGAAGGCGGTAAAAAGCAGTTCACCATGACGCCTGACGGTTCGGCGTTTCTGGCGCTCAAACGTAAAGAAATTCGCGTTATTGAAGAAAAAATGAAAACGCTGGTGATTAAAAACAATCCCCCGCCTGCGCCTGAACTGATTTATGCCATAGAGAATTTAAAAATCACGGTACGGGCTAAATCGTATAACGGAGAAGTCACACCGGAGAAATACGCTCAAATAATTGAATACGTCAATGAGGCGACACGAAAGATCAACGAACTTTAAACTTTCCTGACCTTATTTAAATAAACCCGACGTTATCCCCGCTGCTTTATTCCAATAAGCCGCGAGGGATCCCTTTTGCCTTTTTTATTTCGTTATTATTTACGGACACCAAAATGCCATCCAGATTTTTGCCATTACTCATTATCCTGGGGCTGAGCGGCTGTGATAATTCGCAGACCGTTCAGCAATCTGCTCCTCCCGTCGACGTCGGCGTTGTCACGCTGAAAGCACAATCTTTTAATCTGGTCAGCGAATTAACCGGGCGCACCACTGCCACGTTAACCGCCGATGTGCGTCCGCAGGTCGGCGGTATTATTCAGAAACGCTTATTCACCGAAGGCGACATGGTCAAAGCCGGTCAGGCGTTATACCAGATTGATCCGTCGTCCTATAAAGCCACCTACGATCAGGCCGCCGCTGCGCTGAAAAGTGCCAAAGCGCTGGTGATTTCCGATTGCCAGAAAGCCAAACGCTACGCCGTGCTGGTGAAGGAGCAGGGCGTGTCGCAGCAGGACGCCGAAGACGCGCAGTCAGCCTGTGCGGAAGATCGCGCCAGCGTTGATGAAAAAGCGGCGGCGCTGGAAACGGCAAAAATTAATCTCGACTGGACGCGCGTGACATCACCGATTGCGGGCCGGATTGGCATTTCATCCGTCACGCCCGGCGCGCTGGTCTCTGCGGCGCAGGACACCGCGCTGGCCACCGTCCGTAATCTCGACTCCATGTATGTGGATCTCACCCGTTCCAGCGCAGATTTACTCAGCCTGCGCAAACGCGCGCTGGCGACCAACAGTGACACCTTAAACGTGACGCTGACGCTGGAGGACGGTTCGGTGTATCCCGAAAAAGGCCGTCTGGAACTGACCGAAGTGGCTGTCGATGAAGCCACCGGCTCCGTGACGCTGCGCGCCGTGTTCCCCAACCCGAAACACGTTTTGCTGCCGGGGATGTTTATCCGCGCTGACGTCGATGAAGGCGTGGTCGAAAACGCCATTCTCGCACCGCAACAGGGCATCACCCGCGATGCAAAAGGCGATGCCACCGCACGGGTCGTCACCGCAGAAAACAAAGTCGAGCAACGTGATGTCGTGACCGGCGACGCCAGCGGCACAAACTGGCTGATCCTTAAAGGCTTACAGGCAGGCGACCGCGTGCTGGTGGAAGGCAGCGACAAAGTCTCAACCGGCGACACCGTCAAACCGGTGGAAGTAAATAACGACGCCACCGCAGCCCAAAGCACAGAAGGAGCCGCCTGATGTTTTCCCGCTTCTTCGTACGTCGCCCGGTTTTTGCCTGGGTGATTTCCATTTTGATCATGATGGCCGGGGTCATGGCGATCCGCACGCTGCCGGTCGCGCAGTACCCGGACGTCGCGCCGCCTTCCGTTAAAATTCAGGCGACGTATTCCGGCGCATCCGCAGAAACGCTGGAAAACAGCGTCACGCAGGTCATCGAACAGCAGCTTACCGGCCTGGATAATCTGCTCTATTTCAGCTCCAGCAGCAGTTCTGACGGCTCCGTGGATATCACGGTGACGTTCAAACAGGGCACCAACGCGGATACCGCGCAGGTTCAGGTGCAGAACAAAGTGCAGCAGGCCGAATCGCGCCTGCCGACGGAAGTGCAGACCGCAGGCGTGACCGTCACAAAATCGCAGTCCAACTTCCTGCTGATCATGGCGGTGTATGACAAAACCGACAAAGCCACCAGCTCGGACATCGCCGACTGGCTGGTGAGTAACATGCAGGATCCGCTGGCGCGCGTCAGCGGCGTTGGCAGTTTGCAGGTGTTCGGGGCGGAATACGCCATGCGCATCTGGATGGACCCGACCAAACTGGCGGCTTACGACCTGATGCCCTCAGACGTTCAGACTGCGATTGAAGCGCAAAACGTACAGATTTCTGCCGGTAAAATCGGCGGTTTGCCGTCTTCAAGTACTCAGCAACTGACTGCCACCGTGCGTGCGCAGTCGCGCCTGCAAACGCCGGAACAGTTCCGCAATATCATCGTGAAAGGCAATACCGGCGGCGCGATTGTCCGCATCAGCGACGTCGCGCGCGTTGAAATGGGCAGTGAAGATTACACCGCAACCTCTCAGCTGAACGGCCATCCTGCCGCAGGCATGGCAGTCATGTTGTCGCCGGGTGCCAATGCGCTCGACACCGCCACGCTGGTGAAAAATACCCTCAGCGAATACCAGCGCAGCATGCCGAAGGGCTATGACATCGCGTATCCGAAAGACAGCACCGAATTCATTAAAGTGTCGGTGCAGGACGTGATTAAAACGCTGGTCGAAGCCATCCTGCTGGTGATCGTGGTGATGTATTTGTTTATGCAGAATCTGCGCGCCACGCTCATTCCTGCGCTGGCGGTGCCGGTGGTGTTGCTCGGGACGTTCGGCGTTCTGGCGTTATTCGGCTATTCGATCAACACCCTGACGCTGTTTGCGATGGTGCTCGCGATCGGTTTGCTGGTGGATGACGCCATTGTGGTGGTGGAAAACGTCGAGCGGATCATGCGCGACGAAGGGCTTTCTGCCCGCGATGCCACCGAGAAATCGATGGGTGAAATCTCCGGCGCGCTGGTGGCGATTGCTTTGGTGCTCTCCGCCGTTTTCCTGCCGATGGCCTTTTTCGGCGGCTCAACCGGCGTGATTTACCGCCAGTTCTCGGTCACGATTATCTCCGCGATGGCGCTTTCTGTTGTGGTCGCGCTGACCCTGACACCCGCGCTGTGCGGCGCTTTCCTGCGCCATAAACCGCAATCGACCACCGGTTTCTTTGGCGGCTTCAACCGCCTGTATTCCCGCACTGAGCATCGCTATGAGAATGGCGTCACGCACGTTCAGCGTCGCCCGGTCGCGATGGTGTTGATTTACGGTGCGATGGCGGCGCTGATGGGCTTGCTGATGTGGCAACTGCCGACCAGCTTCCTGCCGTCCGAAGATCAGGGCGAGATTATGGTGCAGTACACCCTGCCGGCGGGCGCTACGGCGAACCGCACCGAAGCGGTGAACTCCCGCGTCACCCAGTGGTTTATGGATAAAGAAAAAGACAACACTAACGTCATTTTCACCATCACCGGCTTTAACTTCAGCGGCAGCGGCCAGAACGCCGGGATGGCCTTCGTCTCCCTTAAAAACTGGGACGACCGCCCCGGCACGGCCAACACCGCGCAGTCTATCGCCGGACGCGCCATGAAAGATCTCGCGGTGATCCGCGATGCAAAAGTCATTGCCATGACACCGCCGTCGGTGGACGGTCTGGGGCAAAGCAACGGTTTCACCTTCGAGCTGATGTCAGCTGGCGGCACCAGCCGCGCAGAACTGATGAAACTGCGGACAGAACTGCTGGCAATGGCGGCGAAGAGCCCCGAGCTGCAATCGGTCCGCGCCAATGATTTACCGCAGATGCCACAGCTTCAGGTGGATATCGACAACAACAAAGCCGTGGCGCTGGGATTAACGCTGAGTGACGTCACTGATACGCTGAGCAGCGCGTGGGGCGGAACCTATGTCAATGATTTCATTGACCGTGGCCGCGTAAAAGAAGTGTACATTCAGGGCGACAGCCAGTTCCGTTCCAAACCGGCTGATCTGAACAAATGGTTTGTCCGCAGCAGCGACGGCACCAGCATGACGCCGTTCTCCGCGTTCGCCACCACGCACTGGACGTATGGCCCGGAGAGTCTGGCGCGCTACAACGGTTCAACCTCCTATGAGATTCAGGGTGAAAACACCGGCGGCTACAGCTCCGGCGCGGCCATGGCAAAAATGGAAGCGCTGGCAGATAAACTCCCGGCCGGTTCCACCTGGGCCTGGAGCGGATTGTCATTGCAGGAAAAGCTGGCCAGCGGGCAGGCGCTGAGCCTCTACGGCATCTCGATTCTGGTAGTGTTTCTTTGCCTCGCCGCGCTGTACGAAAGCTGGTCTGTCCCCTTCTCCGTCATTCTGGTGATCCCGCTCGGTCTGCTTGGGGCGTCCCTTGCCGCCGAACTTCGCGGCCTGAATAACGACGTCTATTTCCAGGTCGCGTTGCTGACCACCATCGGGCTCTCGTCAAAAAACGCCATCCTGATCGTTGAATTCGCCGAGGCGGCGCTCAAACAGGGCAGCACGTTAACGGCGGCGGCGCTCTCTGCGGCGCGAACCCGCCTGCGCCCTATTCTGATGACGTCACTGGCCTTTATCGCCGGGGTCATGCCGCTGGCGGTTGCCACCGGTGCGGGGGCTAACAGCCGTATCGCCATTGGTACCGGCATTATCGGCGGCACCGTGACCGCCACATTACTGGCTATTTTCTTTGTTCCGCTGTTCTTCGTTCTGGTGAAAAAAGTCTTCACCGGCCACAAAGACGCGCAGGAGTAAGCATGATGTTTCGTCTGAGTATTATTTCATTATCGTTCCTGCTGGCCGGTTGTCTTTCATTGGATCCGCACTACCAGCGCCCTGCCGCGCCGGTGCCTGCCGTCTGGCCTGCGCAGGGAACGCAGCCTGCCGCCACAACCGTGCTCACCGGCTGGCAACACATCATGACCGATTCGCGCCTCAATGCGGTGGTCGCAAAGGCGCTGACCAGTAACCGCGATATGCAGGAAGCGATTGCTGATATCGAAGCGGCAAAAGCGCTTTACGGGGAGCAGCGCGCGAGCCTGTTCCCGACGGTGGATGCGGAACTGACGCAAACCCGCAGCCGCACGCAGGATGCGGGGGTTTCCGGCACCGCCACCGCCGACGGCGCGGTGAGCAGTTTTGAGATTGATTTATTTGGCCGCAACCGCAGCCTGAGCACGGCGGCGAAAGAAACCTGGCTGGCCAGTGAGTCCACCGCGCAGAACACCCGTCTGACGCTGATTGCCGAAACCAGCACCGCGTGGGTCACGCTGGCGGCGGATAACAGCAACCTGAAACTCGCGCAGGACACGCAAAAAAGCGCGGCGGATTCACTGCGTATCACCCGGTTGCGCCAGAAAGAAGGCGTGGCTTCCGGGCCGGATGTCAGCGAATCCATGGCGGTGTACCAGTCCGCCCGCGCCAGCGTCGCCAGCTATCAGACGCTGGTTGCGCAGGGCATCAACGCCCTGAATCTGCTGGTGGGGGAAACCGTGCCGCAAAACCTGCTGCCGGGCACGCTGGAAGACCTGTCGCCGGAGGCCATCGCGCTGGTGCCCGCCGGTGTTTCATCCTCCGTATTACTGCGACGCCCGGACGTGCAGGAAGCCGAACATAACCTCAAAAGCGCCAACGCGGATATCGGCGCCGCGCGGGCAAACTTCTTCCCGACGCTGTCCCTCACCGCCAGCGCAGGCGTCGGCAGCAGTTCGCTGTCGAACCTGTTCAGCCACGGCGCTAACGTCTGGTCATTCGCCCCAGGCCTGACGCTGCCGCTGTTCACCGGCGGCAGCAATACCGCGCAACTGCGGTACGCCGAAGCCGAGAAAAAAGGCCTGATCGCTGCGTATGAAAAATCCATTCAGAGCGCGTTCAAGGACGTTGCTAACGCCCTTGCCCGTCGCGCAACGCTCAGCGAACAACTGGATGCACAGCAGCAATACGTCGCCGCGTCGCAACGCAGTTATGACCTCGCGCGCCGCAGTTATGAAACCGGTGCAGGCGATTACCTGACCGTACTGACCGACCAGCGCTCGCTGTGGTCTGCACAGGCAGATCTGATTGCCTTACAGCAGACCGATTTTGAAAACCGTATCACGCTGTGGCAGTCGCTCGGTGGTGGGGTGAAATAACGCGAAGAGTTTAAAGAGAGATAAAATGAATACCGCAGGGATGCGGTATTTTTTGATTGAATCGCAGAGTAGAAATAAAAAATCCCGATATTTTAAATAAAAAAAGAGGCCGTACAGGGACGGCCTCAAAGAAGGAAGAACTCCAACAATATTATAATGGCATGATGTTTTACCATAAATGGTTGCTCAATAAACATCATGCACACATTATAATTGAATCAGTATCAGTTTCTATCCTCATTGCGTCTGTATAAAGTAATAACTTTGTAAGTCGCTAATATTATCACCAGGTTTTACCAATATTAAACTGGAACTGTTCTGCGCTGTCACCCTCATATTTAACCAGTGGTTGCGCATACGAGAATACCAGCGGCCCTAAAGGCGATTGCCATTGCAATGAAATACCGCTGGAAACACGAATATGTGTCGGATCGCTGTAATCCGGAATACCTGCGGCTTCCGTCGCTGCCGTATTTTGCCATTTCGTATCCCACACCGTACCGGAATCCACAAAGAACGATGTGCGCACGGAACTGGCGTATTTCTCACTGATAAACGGCGTCGGCACGTACAGTTCTGCGCTGGCGATCGCCATCGCATTTCCGCCCACGGCGTCGCTGGATTTTTCCACCGGACAGGTAGAATACGACGTATCCGTGGTCGCACATTTGTAATACGCCGCTTTCGGGCCGATGGTGTTGGACGAGAACCCGCGCACCGAACTGGAGCCACCCGCGTAGAAGTTATCGTAGAACGGCACGTCGTTACCGCCCAGTCCGGCGGCATAACCGGCTTTCGCGCGGCCCATCAGCACCCAGTCGGATTTGTCGCTCAGCGGAATGTAGTGGTTGGCATCAAACGTAATTTTGTAATAACTGTCGTCCGAGCCCGGTGTTGTGACCTTTGCGCTTAAGCTGGCGCGCGTGCCCGATGACGGGAAGAAGCCACGGTTGAGATCGTTATACGCCCAGCCGACGCTGGCGAAGAAGTCGTTGGTGCGCAGTTCCGCCGTGCTGTTGCCGGAGGTCACCACGCCCGGCTGCACGCCGCTGGCGTTCAGATAGCGCCACACTGCCACCTGCGGTTCCATGTCGCTGAGCGTGCTGTGCACATAATCCAGCCCAAGATTCAGCGTATTGTCTTCACTGACCGGCAGGCCAAGATTAACGCCGGTGCCGTAGCTTTGCAGGTTGTACGCCGCCAGATCGTTATCTTCGGCGTCGTAGTGGTTGTAGAAGACTTTGCCGCCCAGACTGACGCCGTCAACCGTGTAATACGGGTTGGTCGCCGAGATTTCGACATACGTCTGGTAGGAGTTTCGCGTGCCGCTAAAACTGACCGTGTTACCGCTGCCGAGCCAGTTATCCTGCGTCACGCCGAGCTGATAGCTGATGCCGCTGTCCGTGCCGTAACCCACGCCGACGTTGAATGTACCGGTGTTACGCTCTTTGACTTTGTACACCACGTCAACCTGATCGGTGGAGCCCGGCACCGGCTGCGTATCGACATCTACTGTCTCGAAATAGCCGGTCCGGTTCAGGCGGTCTTTGCCTTTTTGCACCAGATCGTTACCCAGCCACGCGCCTTCCATCTGGCGCATTTCGCGTCGCAGCACTTCGTCTTTCGACGTGTCGTTCCCTTCAAAACGGATCCGGCGCACCGAATAACGATTTCCGGTATCCACGTTAATATGCAGTCTGACAGTTTTACCGGCGTCATTAATCTCGCTCTGCGTGGTGACGTGCGGATAAGCGTATCCGTAGCGTCCCAGCATATTTTTAATATCTCCTTCGATTTTGGTGACTTTCGCGCCGTTATATAATTCACCCGCAGGAATAGCGGTCAGCGCTTCAACCTCAGCCGAATGTCCGGCCATCGAACCGGTCAGCGTGACGCCGGAAACTTTATATTGCGCACCTTCGGTAATATTGACCGTAATATAAATGCCTTTCTTATCCGGCGTTAGGCTGACCTGCGTGGAATCCACGTTAAAACGCGCGTAACCCCGGTCGAGATAAAAACTGCGCAGGGTTTCGAGATCGCCGGACAGCTTTTGTTTTTCATATTTCTTATCGCCGATCACGTTCCACCACGGAACTTCATCACGCAGCTGGAAGTGCGCGATCAGGTCGTCATTGGTGAAGGCTTTGTTGCCCACGATATTGATTTGCTGAATTCTTGCCGATACCCCTTCGGTGAAGACCAGCTTCACATCCACGCGGTTACGCGGCAGCGGCGTCACCACCGCTTTCACACTGGCGCTGTATTTGCCGACGCTGTAGTAGAAATCTTCCAGACCGTGTTCAATCGAGGAAATGGTGGTGCGATCCAGTGCATCGCCGACGCGAACCCCGGAAGCCTCGAGGTTTTGTTTCAGCATATCGTCTTTGATGGCTTTGTTGCCGGAGAAAGTAATGCTGGCGATCGTCGGCCTTTCTTTTACCTGAACAATCAGCGTGTTGCCCTCTTCCAGTACTTTCACATCGTCAAAATTTCCGGTCGCAAACAGCGAACGGATCGTCTGGCTGATATCGTCATCCGATACCGTGTCTCCCACCCTCACGGGGATACTCAGCAACGCAGCACCGACGGTCACGCGCTGCAAACCTTCGACGTGAATGTCTTTTACGACAAAACCGTCAGCCGCAAAAGCCGCCGTGCTGCTCAACAGCAGCGACGCTAAGAGTAATTTTTTCATTGTCATGTGATCCGTGCACGCCGTTTTTCAACTCACCGAATTTCCTGAAAACAAAAAAGTTTTGCTTTCAGAAGAAATAACCTCGCTAACAGACTGTGGGAAATATCCGAGGTTCATCGTGGACGTTTTGATTTTCGGAAAACGTGGGATTCTGTTACGTATTACTTACGTTATTTTCGCGAGGCGTACAGGAGAAGTTTTAATATTGATAATAAAAATCCCCTGTCCCTGCGCAGGCAACAGATCTAAAAAAACTCACAAAACCTTTTGCATCAAATTGACACATTTTGTTATGTTATCACATATCAAAAACACCACCGCGATGCACAGGTTGAAGGGAATGACTGCTGACAGGGCAAAAAATGTCGAACCGGTTCTTGAGGTTAAGGGGCTGACGCTGGAAATTGCCGGAGAACAGCGTGTCACGGATTTATGCTTTTCGGTAAGCTCGGGCGAGCGGGTTTGCCTGCTCGGCGCTTCCGGCTCGGGAAAATCGCTGACCGCGAAAACCATCACCGGCACGCCGCCTGCGGGCGCAAAGCTCAGCGGCAGCATTCGCGTAAACGGCATTGAAGTCTGTGGTAAACATCCAGTGACGCGTGGCGCGCAAAGCCGCGTGGCGACGGTATTTCAGGATCCCTCCACCGCGCTCAATCCCCTGATGACGCTCGGCAAACAGCTGAATCTCGCCCTGCCAGCGGCCAGCGCTGATGATCTCGCCAAAATGCTTGAACGGGTCGGGCTGGGTGAAATCCCAAACTTTACCGCACGGTATCCGGCAGAGCTTTCCGGCGGCCAGCGGCAGCGCTTGTGTATCGCGCTGGCAATGCAGTCATCTTCCGCGTTGCTGGTGGCCGATGAACCCACCACCGCGCTCGACGTGCTCACACAGCAACAAGTTTTGCAGGTGATGCGTGATGCCTGTGAAAATGCGCCACAACCGCGCGCGCTGTTGTTTATCACGCATGACATCGCCGTTGCCGCGCAACTTTGCGGACGGGCGCTGGTGATGGAAAACGGAAGTCTGGTGGAATCCGCCCCGATGGCGCAGCTGCTGAATAATCCGCAACACGCCTACACCAGACGACTGGTCGCGGCAGCAAAACACTGCGCGGCGCTGCACCGGAATGCCTCCACGTTAAGCGCGGTGGCCATCGGATGAATCCTTCACTGCAACTCGTCACCGAACCGTTTTTGCATCTTCACAACGTCAGCCGGAAACTGGCCGTTCCGGGCTTTTTCTGGCAGAAAAAACAAGAATCAGCACCGCTGTTTTCACACCTATCCTTACACATTGGCCGCCACGAGCGCGTCGGGCTGGTGGGCGCTTCCGGCTGCGGCAAATCCTCGCTCCTGAGAATTTTGCTGGCGATGGACGCACCGGACAGCGGCGATGTGTTTTGCGACGGAAAACCTGTCCGTCCCGGCTCTGCCCGTTCGCTGCGGGAATTCCGTCAGCGGGTGCAATACATTCCGCAGGATCCGGCCAGTTCACTGCCGCCCAGTCAGAATGTCGGGCAGATTATCGCTGAGCCGCTGAAGCGTCTGGGTTTTCAGGGAGAGATAAAAACCCGCGTGACACAGGTGATGGCGAAGGCCGGCCTGCCGGAAATGCTGATGCATCGCGCGGCGGGTGCGCTGTCCGGCGGTCAGGCACAGCGCGTGGCGATTGCCCGCGCACTGGCGATCCGCCCGGAATTTCTGATTGCCGATGAACCGGTCAGCGGGCTGGATTTACCGCTGCGTGAGCAAATCAAACAGCTTTTACAACAGGTCACGCAGCAAAACGGCATGGGACTGCTGATGGTGACGCACGATATTTCGATGGTGGCCGGGCTGTGCGAACGTCTGCTGACCATGCACGATGGCGAAATTATCGAAGACAGCCCGACGCAGGACGCGCTGCTTGCTCCGCGCCACCCGCATACCCGCCAGCTGCTGGCGGCTGTTCCTCATTTACCTTTGATCGTTAACGGATAACCCGATGTTCACCCGCTCTCAAACCCGCTCGTCTGCGCCCTGGCCTCCGCTGCTGCTGGGCAGCAATCTGGTCTTTAACATCGGTTTTTACGCCGTGGTGCCGTTTCTCGCCCTGTTTCTGCGCGATGACATGCTGCTTTCCGGCAGGGCGATCGGGCTGGTGCTCGGCCTGCGCACCTTCTCGCAGCAGGGGATGTTTTTGCTCGGCGGCGCGTTATCCGACCGCTTCGGTGCCCGGGTGGTTATCCTCTGCGGCTGCGTGGTGCGCATCGCCGGATACCTTTTGCTCGGGCTTTCCGACACGCTGACGCCGGTGATACTCGGTGCCTGCCTGACCGGCATCGGCGGCGCGCTGTTTTCGCCATCGATTGAAGCCCTGCTGGCGCAGGCAGGAACGCACAGCGAGAAAGCCGGTAAACGCAGCCGCGCCGAATGGTTTGCGCTGTCAGCCGTTTGTGCGGAACTCGGCGCAGTGCTCGGGCCGCTGCTCGGTTCACTGCTTTCCGGCTACGGTTTTCAGCCGGTGGCGCTGGCCGGTTCCGGCTTATTTATGGTTGCGCTGGTGGTGCTGTTTTTCACCCTGCCCGCCGCGCCGAAACGCACCGCCGGGCTGAAAATTGTGCCCTGGTGGGAGACCTTCCGTCAGCCGCGTTTTGTGGCATTTATCGTGGCTTACAGCGCGTATCTGTTCAGCTACAACCAGCTGTATCTGGCGCTGCCGGTGGAACTGCGTCGCTCCGGCGGCGGCGAGCAAGATCTCGGGCCGCTGTTTGTGCTGGCATCGGTTCTGGTGATCGTACTGCAAATGCCGCTGGCGCGGTTTTCCCGCCGCATGGGCGCGCAGATCATTTTGCCTGCCGGTTTTCTTCTGCTTTCTTCCGCCTTCGCCGCCGTGGCGATGTTTGCCTGGACGGTGCCGCCGGAAGGCTGGCTGCGCCTGCTGCCATCGGTCTTGCTGATCACGTTGCTGACCATCGGGCAGATGCTGATTGTGCCGGTGGGCATGGATTTAATTCCGCGTTTTGCCGGGCAGCACAATCTTGGCGCGCATTACGGGGCGCTCTCTTCGATGGGCGGCATCGCGGTACTGGCGGGAAATTTCCTGCTCGGCGGATTGCTCGATGACGCACTGGTGCCGTCGCCCGGCGCGGTGATCCCCTGGCTGGCGCTGGCCGCCGTTCCGTTTTTAAGCGCGCTGGCAATGTGGAAAATCTGCCGCCAGCTGCCTCCTCCTGCAATCTGACAAGGAACTTCTGATGTCTGTGTTACGCATTAGCCCGCTGGCCGGGCTGCTTTCTGCTGCACTTTTACTGACCGGTTGCTTTAATGAAGCCGATAAAAACACCGAAAACAGCACCGATCCCCGTCTGCGGCAGGCGATGTTGCAACCGCCGCGTTCCGGCCTGACGCCGCTCAGCGACGATGCGTTTAAGCTCTCGCGCTGGAGCACGGCGGAAACGCTGGTGGTGCTCGATAAGCTCGGCGAAGCCCAACCGGCGCTGGCGACAAAATGGCAGCAAATCGGCGAGAACCGCTGGCGTCTCGAGCTGCGCCATGATGTGAAATTCCACGACGGCACGGCGCTGGATCCGGCTGCGGTCGTAAATTCCCTGACCGTTGCCGCCCGTGCAGCACCGAAGCCGCGCATTCTCGACGGCGTTAAGCTCACTGCCGTGGCTGACGGCGAACACGCGGTGATTGTCACCACGGCGCAGCCCGATCCTTTGCTGCCGCAGCGCCTCTCCAGCCCGCAGCTGGCGATTCTGTCGCAAAAAGCCTACAGCGCCAGCGGCGTGGTTGATCCGCGCCACACCGGTTCCGGCCCGTTTGAACTGGTGCAGGTGGACGGCACCAGCAGTGCCAGGCTCGAGCGATTTGACGGCTACTGGGGCGAAAAAGCCAAAGCCAGCGGCATTGACGTCAGTTTTGTGCCGGACGGCACGGCGCGTGGTGCGGCATTACGCACCGGGACAGCGGATATCGTCGAAGCCATCCCGGTTTCTCAGGCACCTTTGCTCGACCAACGCTTAATCCATGAAGTGCCGATGCCGCGCACCAACACGCTGTATCTCAACACGCGGCTCGGCGTGATGAAGGATCCGGCGTTGCGGGCGGCGGTGCGCGATGCGATCAACCGTCAGCAACTGGTGGATAACGTTTATGAAAAACGCGCGGATGTGGCGCAAGGCCTGCTCGGTCCGGCGTTACCGTGGGCGGCGCAGTTACGCCAGCCGGTCGCTCATCCGGCGGCAGCGCGTAAACCGGCCGGGGAAACCATCACGCTGGCGACCTTCAGCGACCGCGCCGAACTGCCGGAAGTGGCGGTGTATCTGGCGCAACAGCTGACCTCCGCCGGGTTTACCGTCAAGCAAGTGGTGCGCGAGTATTCGCAAATTGAAACCGATGCGCTGGCGGGTAAATTCGATGCCTTTATTTTATCCCGCGCGACGGTGCTGGATTCCGGCGATCCGGTGGCGTATCTCTACAGCGATTTCTCCTGCAAAGGGTCGTTCAATATCGCGCAACTTTGCCGCCCGGAAATTGATGAAGCGCTGCAACACGCCTCCGCCATTCCCGCCGGAGAAGCGCGCCGTCAGGCCATCATGCTGGCTGAAAATCAGATCCTCGCCACCGACGCCGCCATTCCGATGCTGCATGAGCGCGTGATCCAGGGCGAAGCGGCGGACATCCGTGATGCGCTGCGTGACCCGCGGGAACGCACGCTGATCAACGCCGCCACACAGCGCAATTCTCAGGCCGACTGATGAACGAATCGATGTATTGCCGGACCTGCGCGGGCGTCAGCCGGTTGCGTCAGCGCCCGCCGGACACGCTGGTGCCGCTGATTTCACGCCTGCTGACGCTGGCCGCCATTGTGGTGCTGATCGGCCTGCTGCCGTGGCTTTCCGGTACGGATCCGGCGTTGTCATTGCTGCGCGCCCGTTCCGGTGAGCAGGAAGCAACGGCCGAAACGCTGAACGCTATCCGGCTGTCGCTCGGGCTAGATCAGGGGCCGTGGCACGCGCTGGCCCACTGGCTCGGCGGTTTGCTGCATGGCGATGCGGGCGTTTCGTGGGTTTCAGGATTGCCGGTGTTGCCGGGCATGCTGCGGGCGACAGGCGTTTCGCTGACGTTAATGGCGTCGTCGGCGCTGGTGGCGCTGGTGCTTGCGTTGCTGTTGTGTGCCGGCACGTTACTGCGCGGATTACGCGGCCATACGCCGCGCCCGGCGGGCTTTTTCGCCGCCCTGCTGACCGCGCTGCCGGAGTTTTTGCTGGCGTCGCTTTTGCTGATCACCGGCGCAGTCTGGCTGCAATTCTTCCCGCCTTACGGCTGGCTCGGCTGGCAGTACGCGGTTTTGCCCTCGCTGGCGCTGGGGCTGCCTGCGGGCGGTTATCTGGGCAGGCTGTATTCCGATGCGCTGGCCGGAACCTTTGGCGAAAGCTGGCTGACCACCTGGAGCGTGCTGGGCATCTCACGTCGCCACACCGCGCTGGCGGTGATCGCCCGTTCGCTGCCGGGCGTTATGCCGCTAACCGGTCTGGTGCTGGTTTCGCTGACCGGCGGCGCCATCGCGGTGGAAAAGGTTTTTGCCATTCCCGGACTCGGGCGCGCCACGCTGGGCGCGGCGGCTGCCGGAGATTTACCGGCCTTGCAGACGGGCGTGCTGATCCTGCTGTTGCTGGCGTCGTTGACAGGAATGCTGGCAGGCGGCGGACGCCGTTTATTGCTGGGCCGTGCGCTGCAACTCGGCGCGGTGCCGGTTCCGGCGCAGACGGCTCAGCCGGAAAAACAGCGGGCGTGGATCCCGCTGCTGTGTCTGGGAATACTGCTGATGATGGTGCTCGCCGGTTTGCCACGTGACCCGCTGACGTCGGAATACCTGCGCTTACAACCGCCGTCGCTGGCGCTGCCTTTCGGGGCCGATGCGATGGGACGCGACCTGCTCGCCCGTGTCGCGCACGGCACGCTCAACACCTGTTTGCAGGCGCTGGCAGTGTCGCTGATTTGTCTCGCCGCCGGTCTGCTGATGGGTGCATTTCCCCGCGCGATGACCGGACCGATTGAAGTCACCAATGCGCTGCCGCCGGTGATTGCCGGATTAGTTGTCGCCGCCGTCAATGGCCCGACCGCCACCGGCGCGGCGATTGCCGTCACCGCCGTAAGCTGGGCACCGCTCGCGGCGCATACCGCTGCGCTGGTCAGCGAAATTCAGGCACGCCCGTACATGAAAATGCTGCCAGTCGTCGGCGTGGGCGCCATCCGCCGCACGGTGTTTTACGTACTGCCCGCGCTGTGTGGCCCGCTGCTGCGCCACGCGATGTTACGCTTACCGGGGATCGCGCTGGCGCTGGCGTCACTCGGATTCCTCGGGCTGGGCGCACCGCCGCCGGTGCCGGAATGGGGGCGCGTGCTGGCGGAAGGTATGCCGTATATCGAGCGCGCGTGGTGGAGCGTTTTCGCCCCTGCCGCCGCGCTGGCCGTGCTTTCCGTCATGGCCGTCACGCTCAGCGGTTTGCGGTGGAAAAAGCGTGCCACCGCACACTGAGCGTTATCTGAATCATTCGTTTCGCGCTAAGCTGTCGGCCTGAGTTTTTACCGGATGAATGGAAATGGAAGCGCGTAAACCGCTGGACGGAATGGCTACCAGCGTGATGGTAGGATTGTGTGTGATTTGGGGCGTGCAGCAGGTGGCGATCAAAAGCGCGGCGGCGGATATCACGCCGTTGTTGCAGGTCGCGCTGCGTTCGGGGATCGCCGGGCTGGCGGTGCTGATTCTGATGCTGGTTCGCCAGCGGAAAATCCCGTTCAGCCGTGAAACCCTGCGCCCCGGTTTGCTGGTCGGCCTGCTGTTTTCCATCGAATTTATGTTTGTCGCCGAAGGATTACGCTTCACCACAGCGGCGCACATGGCGGTGTTTCTGTATACCGCACCGATTTTTGCCGCGCTGGGGCTGCATTTTCTGGTGCCGGAAGAACGGCTGAGCGCGCTGCAATGGTCGGGCGTCGGTATCACGTTTATCGGCGTGATTGTGGCATTTTTGTTTGGCGGGCATACCGCCACCGCGCCACAGGCCAGCAATATGCTGCTCGGGGATTTCTTCGGCCTGCTGGCCGGCATGTTCTGGGGCATGACCACACTCGTCGTTCGCCGCAGTAGACTATCGTCTGGCAGCGCAACGATGACGTTGTTCTATCAGCTGGCAGGCGCGTTCGTGCTGCTCGGCGGGCTTGCATGGGTGACCGGACAAACGCATTTCCGCCTCAGCCCGGTTTCCGTCAGCAGCATGGTATTTCAGACCGTGGTTGTGACGTTTGGCAGCTATCTGGCGTGGTTCAGCCTGATGCGTCGTTATCAGGCGTCGCGTCTGGGGATCCTCTCGTTTATGACGCCGGTTTTCGGCATTATTGCGGGGGTGGTATTTTTGCATGAACCGCTGAAAATCAACTTTATCGCCGGTGCGTTGCTGATCCTGCTGGGAATACTGACGGTGAGTGCCGAAGGAATGTTGGGCCAATGGATAGCAAAAAAGCGTCTGGGGAAATTGCGTTAATGCCTGATTACAGAGAAAATTAATACTGTTCATTAAGCACGCGGCACGAAGGAACTACTCTGCAACCGGTCCCCGCGGTTACAAAAAAATGGAGTTTACTCGCCCTTTGCCCTTCAAAGAGCGAACCGGACGGGATGATTAACAGGGGTGTGCCTGAGCTGAAAAAACAGCCCGGTATGAATGAATCCAACCCGCAAATTCAGGGCACTATTCTGTTCAGGGAAAATGACCTCAACCAGCCGCAGACGCTCAGCTTTCTGAAAAGCCGCCGGATCCACGCGGGCTGAGGCAACAGGAACGCGACCGGTCAGGCGGTCGCTTTTTCAAAATCTTCTTTTGTCAGACGCATCGACGTAATCGGCATACCGTAAAAATCTGTGGTCGGGCCTGTAATGACGCCGCCCAGATCCGTGATGATTTTTACCGTAGAATCCCGGGCATCGAGCAGGACTTTATCCGTTTTCGCCAGCATTTCCGCGAGGGATACCCGCGCCAGCTGCTTACCGATGCCCATGCCGCGATAACCCGGATTTACCGCAAATCGTCCCCAGTGCCAGTGATTATTTTCATGCCAGCCGGCCACGGTGCCCAGGACATATTCCCCCGAGCGGACTATCCAGCACTGACTTTTCAGGTGCGGAGGCAATGAAATCAGCTCTGCGGGAATATTCTGTTCCTGCGCAAAGGTCTCAGATAACAGTTTCGTCACTTCCGGCTGGTAATTACTGCGCAGTATTTCAATTTGTATTCTTTGCGGATGACGCGCGGCATTACGCCGGAAAGCATTCATTCTCAGCGCCCGTAATCCGTTAATGACCGCCTGCGCATCCTGCAATTTCATCTGATTATCAATAAATGAAAATTCATTATCCGCGGCATCATCTGCTGTCGCTAAACTCTGCGCCCCCGCCACCGTCAGCTGAAAATTTTTCTGCCGTTTGTCTTTGATGCCAGAGACCGGTTCAACGTAATTTTTCCCAACCAGCACGCTCAGCGTCCGGCTCAGCGACGCCTTATCCATGCTCAGTTGCAGGCACAACTCAGCAAAAGACGTCACGCCATTCTTTGACAGATAGGTCAGCAGATGCGCCTGCGTGAGGGATAAACCCGAGCGAAAACAGTTTTTATCCAGCAGCCCGAGCTCCCTGACCAGATAGCGGAGCTCGGTGCGAATGGTATGAATGGCCGACATCATTAACCCTGATAGTTGATAGTTGATAGTTGATAGTTGATAGTTGATAGTTGATAGTATCAATGATAATGAGTGAGCCAGCGTCTTTTTGTCAAACTCAGATCAGGATTTTCTTTCCCATTGATCAAAAGCACTCCGCTCAGTTCCTGCGGCAGAAAGCGCCTTGTTTACTCAGGGAGCAAATCCATGAGACTTCTCACGCCCAGTTTAGAAAGACCATTTTTCCGGTGAGAATAAATGGTCTTTATCGATATTTTCATCACACTTTTAATCGATCTCACCGATATCCCCTTCAGCGTATACAGCAATATCACCCGCTCGCGCTCAGTGATTTTGTCGAACATGCTGTGACGATGTTTTATTTCATCAAGGTTTATCATCGTTAAAATATCGACGGCAGTTGCATTGCTTTTTATCACGGCTGACGGCAGATAGTGATATAAAGCCCGGTTGGTTTTATTTTCAGCTACCAATAATTTCGCCAGGAAATTTTTCAGATACAGTAAAACCATCAGATTAAGGGACAGGCATTCAGAGGCAATAATAAAAACATCCTCACTTCCCGGAACCTTACCCTTTAAAAATGAGAAAATATTGTCCGAGTGAAGGTGTATATATTCATCCCCGATGCGCTGGCGCATAATGCTTTTCAGTCCGGTGAAGAAAAAAACATCATCCGTAATAATATAAATACACATGGTCCCCTCTTAATCATCCCTGGGAAATAGTTATCCGACAGTGCCGGACCGTAAATGAATGCGGTTAACTTTTCATTCAGAATTAGCGGCGCTTTTTCACTTTAACTGCCTGCGCCGGATCACTCATCACGCGCACATCAACAAAATACTCTTTGCCCAGGATCTTGCCGTTGCCCAGCCATTCCACGCCGCGATAGGTTAATACCGGGCCCTGCGGGGTCTGGCTCAGTTCGTGACCCACGCTGTCGGTAACGTCATAACTTTTGGCGTCAATGCTGACCGGCGTAAAAACCTGCTGGCCGGACAGGTAGATATCCCTGACCGACTGTAAATATTGCGGGGCATAACTTGCGACAATACGCACCACGCTATTTTGCTGGTCTGCCCAGCTCAGATTATTCCCTTTGCTGAGGTTACCGGCGATCACCGCATACATTTGCGCGGTAGCCTGCGAAATAGCCATTCTCAGATGCATCTCCTGTGCAAATTTCTCAGGATTCAGTGTGATCCTTTCTTTATTTTTATCTTGCCCGTCTTTCACCACGTCAAATAAGACGCTGTTATTCGCCGGGGTGAAAAGTGAAGTGGCAATAAATGCCGCGCAGGCGGTGCTTTGCATGGCGACATTTTTATTCACTAACAATGAAAGCGCACTGCCTGATGCGGGTATATTTTCCACTTCAACGTTATTTTGCTTCAGGACGTCATTGACCTGTTGCTGGTTTTTGGTGCCGCGCGCCAGATCACACACCAGTTGCATGACCGCATCGTTGCGCTGCCCTTTTACCGTCGGCGTGGCGGCGATTAAAGCATCCGTGATAAGGCTGTAAGCCGGGACACTGATGGATTTAACATTCAGGTCTGCCGGCGCTGAAATTGCCTGACAACTGATCAGACCGATAAGACCGCCCAGGGCGGTCCTGATGAAAGTGGAAGATATACGCATGGCAATGGGCTCTTAGCGGGCGTTAACGACGTCAACCACCATCCGGCGGTTTGGCGCCAGACAATCGATAACCGTCGGGGATTTGCTGCCGTCACACCGGACGCGCGGTTCACTGTCGCCTAAACCGCGGGTGACGATATGGCTTGCAGGAATGCCTCCGGCCACCAGCAACTGTTTGACCGAGTCTGCACGGGCCTGAGACAGGCGCAGGTTGTCTGCCGGTTTACCGATACGGTCGGTATAAGCGGAGACCACCACGTTGCGGTCGCCAAGATCGGCGGCTTTCAGCCCTTGCGCCATCTTCTGCACCTGAGAAACGCCTGCCGGGCTCAGCGAAGCACTGCCAAATGCGAACAGGCTTTCTGCGGTGAATTCCTGATGCGCGACCGAAGCCGGTAACGCAGGTACTGCTTTTTTCGCATTCAGCAGGGACAGACAGTTTTCCGGCAGGAAGTAGAAGCTCTGCGCTTTCATATGGCTGTCGAATAACACTTTGTACTGACAGGTCAGCACGCTGTTATCGGCTTTGGTGAAGTGGAATATGTAGTTCCACTCTTTCACACGGAATGTGCCTTCATAAAAGTGCGGCGTACCGATCAGCTCATACAGCTGTGCTTTGGTATCCCCTTTGCGAACCTGCTTCAGGTTATCGATATTGACGAAACTGCCTTCGGTTCTCACGGCAGATGCCATGTCCGGGAAGACCGGTTTGTCCGTCATACCCTGTGAGTCGACGTTGCTGACCGAATGTGTGCAACCGGCAAGTAGCAACACACCGCCCATTACCGCTGCCAGACCCGCTTGTTTTTTGTTCATTTACATCATCCTGTTACTGCAAAATGGGTGGAATTCCCCCGGCTTCATGCCGGGGGCATAACGCTGTAGATCAATAATGTGCCGGGATTACCACTGGTAACCCACGCCGACGGCGGCACCCGCATCACCCTGACTGTTGGTGGTCCCGGACAGTTTGGCTACCCACTTACCGTTATCGGAGATAGCAGACACGCCCAGCGCAACCGCTGACTGGTTCTGGTAAGTGCCCCCGCCCATGCTGACCATGCTGGCGCCCGGCGCATAAGGTTGTGGCAGACTCGCCATCGCCATCGCACCCGCAATACCGGCACTCAGCTTGTCTTTGTTGCCATCAACCAGATTTTTCAGGTCACCGAATTTGTTATCGGTGTACTGATTGGCATCAGCAACGCCTGATTTCAGCTGGTTAACGTTCACGGCGTCGGTTCCGCTGGTGCCTGCTGCAACGTTCGTCACCTGACGTTCGTTACCCGCAGAGCCCACCGACACGCTGTTCGCCCGGTCAGCCACTGAGTTCGCACCCAGGGCCACAGCGTTAGTCGCGGAAGCGACGGAGTTAGCACCCAGCGCCACGCTGTTATCACCCGATGCCACGGCACCCGCGCCACCGGCGGTTGAATCTTTACCGGTTGGTTTTGGCTTAGGCAGATTGCTGGTGTTGTTGACCTGGAACATACCGTCGGTGCCGTTGGAAATGTTCGTCACCTGAGTTGACACCACTTCCAGCTGTGCATAGTTCACCGCATCGCTGTCCTGAGTACCGGCCGCCACATTCGTGATCGTGGTTGGCCCGCCGCCCAGCGTGATCTTGTTGTAATTGGTGGTCCCGTCTGTATTGACGTCATATTTGACTGAGCGCTGGTCAATATTGGTGATGTCGCTGTTGATGTTGTTCACCGCATCCGCGACGGCATACAGCTGGGAACCGTTCACCGCATCGGTGCTGGTGGCCGTGACCTGACCCGCCGCGACGTTGGTGATCGTACGTTCTGCACCGGCACCGCCGACGCTGACCGTACCCACAGGAGCAGAACCCGCGAAGGCGTAATTCTTGCCCTGAAGGGTGATCCCGCTGGTGCCGACGGCAGCCTGCGTTTTCGCCCCATCGCCCAGCGCCACGCTGCTTGCCGTGGAGGCGTCTGCGCCGTTACCGATAGCGATAGCATTCATCGCGCTGGCGGTGGCACTCTGACCAATTGCCACGGCGTCAGCGCCCGTTGCGGCAAAATCCGCGCCGGAAGAGTTCGCGTGGAAGTATTTGGTCCCGTTGCTGTAAACGTTATTGATGTTGTTGTTGGTTTCCGTCAGCTGAGAGAAGTTGACCGCATCGCTCGGTGCAGAACCGTCTGCCACGTTGGTGATTTTCGTGCCGCCGGTATGCGTTGTGCTGTTGTAGGTATCCCCGCCCATCGTGAAGCTGTTGTAATTCACCGTGCCGTCAACGTGGGTGTCATATTTCACCGCATGGTTATCCAGATCGGTGAAGCTGATATCCAGACTGTCGATAGCCTGATTGGTGGCAAACAGTTGTGAACCGTTCACGCCGTCGGTGCTGTCTGCACTCAGACGACCCGCCGCCACGTTAGTCAGCGTACGTTCAGCGCCTTTGCTGCCGATGCTGACCGTACCCACCGGTGCGGCACCTGCGAAGGCATAATCGTTACCGCGAATAGTGGTGCCTGCCGTGCCGACAGCGGCGAGTGTGGTCGCGCCGTCACCCAGCGCAACGCTGCGTGCCACATCCGCCACCGCACCCATACCGATCGCCACTGCATCAATGCCCGTCGCGGAAGAATC
>NZ_JAEMGT010000053.1:0-47122 GCF_017655185.1 Rahnella sp. ChDrAdgB13
CGTTAGCTCAGTTGGTAGAGCAGTTGACTTTTAATCAATTGGTCGCTGGTTCGAATCCAGCACGGCCCACCAATTCAGAGAAAAGCGCCTTTAGGCGCTTTTTTCGCATCTGTACTTCGGTAACCCTTTCCCCTCCCCTACTCCAGCTTAAACATCGGCACCACTTTATTGTGCAGCGCCGGGTTATCGCTTTCATCCTTCAGGTTCACGCCCGATAATTTGCGCTGAAACGATTGTTCGAGCAGCCATGCCAGCTTAAAAGCCGCCTGCGGATAGTTCAGTCCTTCCGGGCGCACATTCGAAATACAATTGCGTTCCGATTCCAGCCTTTTGGTGTGCGGCCCCCAGGTCATGTAAATCCCGAGACTGTCCGGTGAAGATAAACCCGGACGTTCTCCAATCAGAATCGCCACCGCTCTGGCTTTCATTGCCTGCGCGATGTCATCGCCCAGCGCGACCCGCGACTGATGTGCCAGCACCACCGGTCCTAATTTCAGCTCAAGGGTACGCAGATACGGCAATAACGCTGCAATCAGCGGCACAGCCTGCCGGTGAACAGCTTTTGATGACAACCCGTCGGCAATCACCAGTACCACGTCGGCGGGCTCCGCCGTCAGCCGCTGCAAAGCCTGACGGCTATTTTCGGACAATCTGCGCCCGAGATCTGGCCGGCACAGATACGTTGCCCTGTCAGGCGCAGCGCTGGCGACAGTCAGGGTTTCCAGTCCCAGTGCAAATAATTCCGGCTTGAGCGACTGGCTATCGAACGGCTGATGCACCGCGTCCCGCGCCTGCGCGTGAGCCAGACCAAAACGCAGCAGTTCATCCGTCGGCAGGCTCGAACCGGTTCGTCCCAGCGCAATACGTGCGGCGGTAAACTGGCGCAATGTCTCCCACGGGTTGTTATGCACCAGCGGCGATAACCCCTGCTCTTTTTCTTTCTTCATCAGCGCAGACCTCAGTTGAGTTGCGGTAACTGGCGCAGTAAAGGATGCGATGCGCGGGTATCCTGCAACGCGCCCTGCGGATCGATTATTTTCATTTTCTCCAGCCAGACGGCAAATTCCGGCGCATGTTTCAGCCCGAGTAATTCGCGGATGTACAGCGCGTCATGGAAAGAGGTGCTCTGATAGTTAAGCATGATGTCATCAGCGCCCGGCACGCCAATCAGGAACGTCAGCCCGGCGGCGCCCAGCAGCGTCAGCAAAGTGTCCATATCGTCCTGATCGGCTTCGGCGTGGTTGGTGTAACACACATCGCAGCCGAGCGGCACGCCCAGCAATTTTCCGCAGAAATGGTCTTCCAGACCGGCGCGGATAATTTGTTTGCCGTCATACAGATATTCCGGCCCGATAAAACCGACCACGGTGTTAATCAGCAACGGGGAAAAATGGCGGGCGATGGCGTAGGCACGCGCCTCGCAGGTTTGCTGATCGACCCCGAAATGCGCATTGGCGGATAAACAGCTACCCTGCCCGGTTTCGAAATACATCACGTTGTCACCCAGCGTTCCGCGTTTCAGGCTGAGCGCCGCCTGTTGCGCTTCCGCCAGCAGCGCCAGATTAATGCCGAAACCGCTGTTCGCCGCTTCCGTTCCCGCTATCGACTGAAAGACCAGATCGACCGGTGCGCCGCGCTCCACCAGTTTGATGGTATTGGTGACGTGCGTCAGTACGCAGGATTGCGTCGGGATCTCGAATCGCGAAATGATGTCATCAAGCATGTAATTGAGATTTTCCAGCAACGGCAAACTGTCACTGGCGGGATTGATACCAATCACCGCGTCGCCGGAGCCGTAAAGCAAACCGTCGAGCATGCTGGCCGCAATGCCCTGCAAATTATCGGTAGGATGATTGGGTTGCAGCCGCACGCTCATGTGACCCGGCAGCCCGAGGGTATTGCGGAATTTGGTGATCACCCGGCATTTTTTTGCCACCAAGATCAGGTCCTGATTGCGCATCAGCTTACTGACAGCCGCCGCCATTTCCGGCGTAATGCCCTTTGCCACGGCGGCCAGCGTGAAGCTGTCGGTTTTTTCACTGAGCAGCCAGTCACGGAAATCGCCCACGGTCAGATGGGAAATCGCGGCAAACGCCGTGACGTCGTGCGTATCAATAATCAGCCGGGTGACTTCATCCTCTTCATAAGGCACCAGCAGTTGTTGCAGGAACGTCTTGAGCGGAACCTCCGCCAGCGCCATTTTTGCCGCCATACGCTCTTCCGCGCTGGCGGCCGCCACTTCGGCCAGATAATCCCCCGACCGTGCGGGGGACGCTTTTGCCATCAGTTCGCGTAAATCCGCAAACTGATAGCGGCGGTGGCTCAATGTCGTCTGAAACATAGCACTCCTTAGCAGGCCGGATTATTTGCCATTTTTGGCCGGACCCGGCTGTAGCCCGCGTAATTGCAGATCTTCAGCGGCATCAGCGCGAGCCTGATGGGTCAGGCGGAACCAGGCGTAAGCCAGCAACATCATGGCGGCGAAGATCATAAACAATAAGGTGTTGTAGTAGATCATAGCGATAAGACAGACTACCGCCAGCACCAGCGCCAGTGCTGGCGCAAAAGGATAGAGTGGCGCACGGAACGGACGGATCAGGTTCGGTTCGCTGCGACGCAGTTTGAACAGCGCCGCCATCGAAATGATATACATCACAATCGCGCCAAACACCGACATTGTCACGATATTCGCCGTCAGCGGTTGCCCGCCAATTACAATCAGGGAATCAGAGAAAATCGCTGCAATGCCGACAATACCACCGGCAATAATGCCCAGATGCGGCGTCTGGAAACGCGCATTCACGCTCGACAGGCGTTTAGGCAGATAACCCGCCCGCGCCAGCGCAAAAATCTGCCGTGAATAACCCATGATGATGCCGTGGAATGACGCGATCAGGCCGAACAGCCCCAGCCAGACCAGCATGTGTAACCAGCCACTGTTGCTGCCGACAATCAGTTTCATCGCCTGCGGTAACGGGTCGTTGATGTTCGAAAGTTTGGTCCAGTCGCCCACGCCACCGGCAAACAGCATGACGCCCAGCGCGAGAACTGTCAGGGTCAGGATCCCGCCGATAAACGCTTTCGGAATGGTACGCTGCGGATCCTTGGCTTCTTCTGCGGCCATCGACGCGCCTTCAATTGCCAGAAAGAACCAGATGGCAAAAGGAATGGCGGCGAAAATGCCGGAGAATGCCGCCGGGCTGAAGGTATCGCTGCCCGCCCAGCCGCCGTGTACAAAGTTCGATATCTCAAAACCCGGTGCAACGACGCCCATAAAGACCAGCAATTCGAATATTGCCAGTAACGTCACCAGCAATTCGAACGTTGCCGCAATGCTGACGCCCAGTATGTTGAGCACCATAAAGACAATGTACGCGCCGACCGCCACCCATTTCGGTTCAATCGCCGGAAACTGCACGTTGAGATAGGCCCCAATCGCCATGGCTATCGCGGGCGGCGCAAAAACAAATTCCACCAGCGTGGCAAATCCGGCGACAAAACCGCCCGTCGGGCCGAATGCGCGGTAAGCGTAAGCGAAAGGCCCGCCCGCATGCGGAATCGATGTGGTAAGTTCAGTGAAACTAAAGATAAAGGCGCAATACATGGCGGCAATCACCAGCGCGGTAATAAGAAATCCCAGCGTGCCCGCCTGCGCCCAGCCGTAACTCCAGCCAAAATATTCGCCGGAAATAACCAGCCCGACGGCAATGCCCCAAAGTTTAAAACTGCCCAGCGTACGCTTTAAAACAGGTGTGACTTTCGTGGTTTGCATATGTGATCCCCTGCCCGGTGATAATGCAATTATTGTTCGAAGAGTATTTCAGCTGTTTTGCCCGCAGGGGATATTGCAAAGGCTGTACCACTTAAGAAAGGCAGAGCCGGCGCGGCCTGTAGCCTGGCCACGGGGCGGCTTGCTTCATTTTGGCGCGCCGAAGTAAAGGGCATTGCCCGAAACGGTGCGTGGGAAAATGTCATCCACAGACGCTACAATTTGAGCTCAACAAAACGGGAGGTTTCGCGTGACGGAAATGGAACAACAAATTACAACCTGGCTGGCAGAGGAGCCGCTGCACCTGAAAGCACTTTTGCAGGTCAGGGAGCTGGAACTCAATGATGCGTGGCTGGCGGCGGGATTCATCCGCAATCTGGTCTGGGACCGGCTGCATGGCCACGCGCAAGCCACGCCGCTCAATGACATCGACGTGGTGTATTTCAATCGCGAGGATTGCAGCGCGCAGGCTGACGAACGCTACGAACAGCGTCTGATGAAAGATTCGCCCGAATTACCCTGGTCGGTGAAAAATCAGGCGCGGATGCATGAGCGTCACGGGCACGCGCCCTATTCTTCCAGCGCAGAAGCGATGAGTCATTGGGTGGAAGTGGAAACCGCCATCGGCGCGAGAATTAACGCCGACGGGCAAATTGAACTGATCGCGCCTTTAGGGCTGGAAGCGCTGTTTGCCTTTATTATCACGCCGAATCCGCGCCACGCCATCCCTTCTGTTTTCGCGCAACGCGTGAATGACAAAGGCTGGCTGGCGTTATGGCCGGAGCTGAGAGTGCAAGAAATGCGTTAACACTGTAAGGAATATGAAAACTCAGTAAAGCCGGGCTGATGGCTGCCGATACCTGTTAAGCACTCTTACGTGCAAAATTTTATGGCAGCACCGTTATGACAACACAGTGAGGTATTATGACTACTATCAGCGCCACCAGCAGTTCGGTGAGCTCGGCGTCCACCAGTGACTCCGGCAGCTCAAGCCAGATTGCTCAGTTAACCAAACAGATTGCGAAGCTGACTGAACAGGTTAAAAACCTGAGCAGCTCAGGCGGCAGCACTGAAGATGTTCAGCAACAACAGGAACTTCTGCAACAACAGATCGAATTGCTGCAACAGCAAATTGCGCAAATCGAACAGCAGCAAGCTCAGAAAGCGCTTCAGCAGCAACAGCAGCAACAAGCCGCCGCTGAAACGAAGAAAGAAGGCGTGAACAAACCGTCCGACACGAACGCCATCGATATCTACGTCTGATCGCAGTAAATATCCAAACAGCCAGCAAGACGTCAGAAGCTGTAAACGCCCTGCTGGCTGCGTTTTTCCCTCAGTAAATCCGCCTGTTCTTTCACGACTTGCCAGATGGCCTGCGCCGCCGGCGAGAGCGAACGGTTTTTGCGTTTCACCAGCATCAGTACGCGGTTAATTTCCGGCACCAGCGGTTTTATGACCAGACGGCTGCCTTCTGGCATCGGCAGCGCCAGTGCGGGCAACACGCTGATTCCAATGCCTGCTTCAACCATCGGGAATAACGTGGCCGGATGACCAATTTCCTGCACGATTTCCGCCTTCACTTTCTGCGCTTTCAGCGCGCCGTCGATGAGTATCCGGCTACCTGAAGCGTAGTCCTGCAACACCAGTTTGCAACCGTTAAGCGACGGCCAGCCGACAGCCGTTTGTACGGCAAAAGGATGATCCTCGCGGCACAACAGCAAAAAAGGCTCATGCAAGATCGGCTCACAGTCGAGATCCGTGCTCTCACCAGGGTCGATCACAATGCCGAAATCCACTTCCGCATTTCTCACACTGCTCAGCACCAGCTGCTGCGCCTGGTCGCGCAGCAAAATGCGAATATCGGGATATTGTGCCTGCCCGCTGGAGATACATTGCGGCATCAGTTGCGCGGAAATGGTCTGGCTGGAGGCGATTCTGACGCGGCCATTGTGCTGTGTTCCGAAGCTCCGGGTATCGAGCAGCATTGCGTGCAGTTCATCGAGCAACGGCTCCACCCGCTTTGACAAACTCAGCCCCGCGCTGGTCAGCACAACTTCCCGCGTTGTGCGGTCCAGCAACCGGACGCCCATTTCGGCTTCCAGCTCTTTCATACTGTGGCTGACGGCAGACTGTGAAAGACCGATCGCTTCCCCTGCCCGGCTGAAACTGCCATAGCGCGCTACCGCAACAAAAACCCGAAGCTGTCTGAGAGAGTAATTCATGAATTTTCCACATCAATGCATTAAATAAATCAATTTTTTAATTGTATCGCAAGCGCCCAAAATAGCGGAATTCCATTACGACTTTTCAGAGAATCTGCATGCGCTTCTTACCCGATCGTTTCACCTTAACGCTGATCGCCACCGTTTTACTCGCCACATTCTTTCCTGCCAGCGGGATGTTTGTCGCCTTTTTCAACAATCTGACTATTTTCGCCATCGGCTTGTTGTTCTTTATGCACGGCGCCAAGCTGTCGCGCGCAGCCATTTTTCAGGGCAGCAATAACTGGCGGCTGCATTTGTGGGTGATGTTCAGCACCTTCATTCTGTTCCCGATCCTCGGCCTGCTGTTCCAGTGGTGGCATCCGGTCGATGTCAGCCCGCAGATTTACAGCGGATTTGTGTATCTGTGTATTTTGCCGGCGACCGTTCAGTCAGCTATCGCATTTACCTCTCTGGCGGGCGGAAACGTCGCGGCGGCGGTGTGCAGCGCGTCGGCGTCCAGCCTGCTGGGGATATTTGTATCGCCGCTGCTGGTCAGTTTGCTGATGCACGTTCAGGGCGAAACCGGTAATGGTCTGGCGCAGGTCGGGCATATCGTTCTGCAACTGCTGGTGCCGTTTATTGCCGGGCATTTGCTGCGTCCGCTGATCGGTGGCTTTGTGGAACGTCACCGTAAGATAATCGGTAAAACCGACCAGACGTCGATCCTTCTGGTGGTGTACTCCGCGTTCAGTGAAGCCGTCACGCAGGGGATCTGGCATCAGGTGGGTCTCGGTTCGCTGCTGTTTATCGTGGTATTCAGTCTGGTGCTGCTGGCCATTATTCTGGTGATCAATACCTACGCCGCACGCTGGCTGGGGTTCAGTAAACCGGATGAAATTACCATTGTGTTCTGCGGTTCCAAAAAGAGCCTGGCGAACGGTATTCCGATGGCCAATATCCTCTTCCCGGTCAGTGCGATTGGCATGATGGTTCTGCCGCTGATGATTTTCCATCAGGTGCAACTGATGACCTGCGCGGTGCTGGCGAAACGCTATCAGAGAAAGCAAAAGGAAGTGGCGCTCAGACAGGCGCAGGTGGCGGAGTAATGGCAAAAAAAAGGCGCTGAAATCAGCGCCTTTAGCATCAGCATGAAACGTTGTTATTCGTCCGTACCGCCCAAGCCCGGCCCGTTACGGCGCAGCGGATTAATCAGGCTTTGCAGCCCTTCGCTTTTAATCGCCAACGTCAGTTGCATCAGCTCGCCGAGTTTCCCCTCCGGAAATTCATCTTTGCGGGCGAACCACAGCAGATATTCCTCAGGCAAATCAATCATCACCCTTCCGGCATATTTGCCAAAAGGCATCACTGTATTGGCGATTTTAATCAGATCTTCTTTTTCCATTTTAGTCGCCCAGCAGGCGGATCATCTCCGCTTCGTCGATGACTTCGATGCCAAGTTCCTGCGCTTTCGCCAGTTTTGATCCCGCCGCTTCACCGGCGATCACCAGATCGGTTTTCTTCGACACGCTGCCGGACACTTTTGCCCCCAGCGCAGTCAGACGATCTTTCGCTTCATCGCGCGACAAAATGGACAACGATCCTGTCAGCACCACGGTTTTACCGGCAAACGGACTGTCGATTTCTTCCGGCACAATCACCTGCACTTCCGGCCAGTGAATGTTGATTTCGGGGCTTAACAGCTCATCAATCACCTGCTGGTTATGCTCTTCCGACAGGAAATTCACCACGTGTTTTGCGACCACTTCACCGACATCCTGTACGGTTTTCAGCGATTCAATATCTGCAGCCCGCAAGGCTTCCACCGAACCGTAATGCGCTGCCAGATTGGCCGCCGTGGCTTCGCCGACTTCACGAATACCGAGCGCGTAGAGGAATCGCCCCAGCGTAGTTTCTTTGGCTTTTTCCAGCGCATTCACTACATTTTGGGCAGATTTAGGCCCCATGCGATCCAGCCCGGTGAGCTTTCCTGCGGTCAGACGAAACAGATCCGCCGGGTTTTTGACGTACTCTTTTTCCACCAGCTGATCGATAATTTTGTCGCCCATACCGTCAACGTCCAGCGCGCGGCGGGAAACGAAATGCTTCAGCGCCTCTTTGCGCTGCGCGCCACAAATCAGGCCAGCGGTACAACGCGCTACGGCTTCGCCTTCGACACGCTCAACGTCTGAATGACAGACCGGGCAATGCGTTGGGAAAACCACTTCACGGGCATCCTCAGGACGTTCATCCAGCACGACACCCACCACCTGCGGGATAACATCACCGGCACGGCGGACAATCACAGTATCGCCTATACGCAGACCCAGCCGCTCGATTTCATCCGCATTATGCAGTGTGGCGTTACTGACCATCACGCCCGCGACCAGCACCGGCTCCAGACGTGCCACCGGCGTGATTGCGCCGGTACGCCCGACCTGAAACTCCACGTCTTTCACCAGCGTAATCTGTTCCTGCGCCGGGAATTTAAACGCCGTTGCCCAGCGCGGTGCGCGCGCCACAAAGCCCAGCGTTTCCTGAATATCCAGGGAATCAATTTTGACCACCACGCCGTCGATATCAAAACCGAGCGACGGGCGATCGGCTTCAACCTGACGGTAAAACGCCAGCACATCATCGCTGCCGGTGCACACACGGACACGGTCGCTGACCGGTAATCCCCAGGCTTTGAATTGTTGCAGGCGTTCATAGTGGCTGCGTGGTAGTTCACCGCCTTCCAGCAGGCCAACACCGTAGCAGAAGAAGGTCAGCGGGCGTTTAGCCGTGATACGCGGATCGAGCTGGCGCAAAGAACCTGCCGCCGCATTACGCGGGTTCGCGAACACTTTCCCGCCGGTGCGCCGTGCTTCCTCATTCATCGCTTCAAAGCCCGGCTGCGGCATAAAGACTTCGCCACGCACTTCCAGACGCTCAGGAATATTGTCACCGTGCAGGCGCAGCGGAATGGCGCGGATAGTGCGCACATTGGCCGTGATGTTCTCGCCTGTTGTGCCGTCACCCCGCGTTGCCGCCTGCACCAGTTCGCCATTCTCATACAGCAAACTGACCGCCAGGCCGTCGAGCTTCAGCTCACAGCAGAATGTCAGCGGTTCAGCGGTTTTCAGCCGGTCCTGAACGCGTTTATAAAACGCCAGATAGCTTTCTTCATCGAAAACGTTGTCCAGCGACAGCATCGGCACACGGTGTTTCACCTGCTCGAAAGCAGATAGCGGCGCGGCGCCCACGCGCTGAGTCGGCGAGTCAGTAGTAATCAGCTCAGGATGCGCGGTTTCCAGCTCGCGCAGTTCGCGCATTAAGCGGTCATATTCGGCATCCGGCACTTCCGGGGCATCCAGAACGTGATACTGATATTCGTGATGACGCAGCTGAGTGCGTAAATGATTGATCTGTTCTTCGATAGTGGCCATGACTCACCGTGGAGATAAAAAACCCCCGGCAAGCGGGGGTTAGGGGAATGGGTGTTTCACGAACGCCAGAATCAGGCGGTCGCCTCGAGGACCTCACGGATCCGCGCTTTGTACGTTTCAAGCTTCTGCGGCGTAATCATACGACGCTCATCATCAAGCACCATCGCACCGACATCATCGGCAATACGCTGGGCTGACTGCAGCAGCAATTTGAAGTTCTGATGCGCATCGCCGTAGCAAGGCACCATCATGAACAACGTAACGCCAGGGGTGGAGAAGTCGGACATATTGTCAGGATCAAACGACCCCGGTTTGACCATATTGGCCAGACTGAACAATACCGGACCGCTGCCAGCAGGGCTGACGTGACGATGGAAAATATTCATAGCGCCAAACTGGAAGCCGGACTGAAGCACGCTGTTAAGCAACACTTCTCCGCCAATCACGCCGCCCTGATGCGCTGCAACGTGCAGAACAAGAACGGTTTCTTTCAGTTTAGCTTTCTCTGCCGGCGCTTCTTCAGCAGGCGCAAAAGGCGCTGGCTGAGGTTCTGCTTTCGCCGCCGGTGCGGCCTCGGCATGAATCTCCTGCGGTGGAACCGGCGCGTGCGGTTTTACCTCAGGGGCAAAATCAGCGACAGGTTCGCGACGCGTTGCCTCAGGTTCAGCGGCGGAATAGCCACTGAGCAACGGGTCCTCCTGCACAGCATGTTGCTGCGGGCGAACCGGTTGTTGAGGACGGGCAACAGGCGCTGGCTGCGCAGGTGGAACCTGCGGCTGACGTGGCGGTGCAGTCTGTTCCGGCTCGTCGTCATACTGACCGAAAGTCGGTTCATCCTGAGGATAAGCAGGACGCACGCGCACTTCACCCACCCCATCGACAAAATCGTCAGACGGAGATTGCTCCCGTTCTTTTTTCACACGTTTAGCTGGGCGATCACGAAAAAGCGAAGAGCGTTCTTTACGGCTGGTCCACAAACCGTGTAACAACAACGCTATTATGGCGATCGCGCCAACAACGATTAATATCAGACGCAAATCCTGCATCATTGCTATCTCTGTTGTTCTAATTCATTGCCACCACGGCAAACATTCACAATATTAACTCTATTTGCCCACGTAGATAAGTGCAAGTCTCGACTCTACTTTCTGCTAATAAATAGGGTAGTTGCACCTTTTTTTGCTGTTTTTTCAGCCAATCAACCGCTAGCCAGTGGAAAATCATACCGATATGATAGCCCATGTCATTCAACTCAGAGAGAAAATTTCGTTTATGACTTCATCGCAAACCGCCAGACAGGAAAACGGCGTGCATTATTTCAGGCAGGGCTGGACGCTCATTTCCTTACCCGGGATACGACGTTTTGTGATTTTACCGCTGGCCGTGAACGTTGTCCTGATGGGCGGCGCGTTCTGGTGGCTGTTTACCAAATTGGGAGAGTGGATCCCGGCGATGATGAGTAAAGTCCCGGCCTGGCTCAGCTGGCTGGATTATCTGGTCTGGCCGATCGTCGTGCTTTCGGTGCTGCTGGTGTTCAGCTACTTCTTCAGCACGATTGCTAACTGGATAGCCGCGCCGTTCAGCGGATTACTCGCGGAACAGCTCGAAGCGCGCCTGACCGGCAAACCGCTGCCTGACAGCGGTATCTGGGACATCATGAAAGATCTGCCGCGCATCATGAAACGCGAATGGCAGAAACTGGCGTATTATTTGCCCCGCGCCGTGCTGTTGTTTGCATTGTATTTCATTCCGGTGATTGGCCAGACCATCGCGCCGGTGCTGTGGTTCTTCTTCAGCGCGTGGATGGTGGTGATTCAGTATTGCGACTACCCGTTCGATAACCATAAAGTCAGCTTTGCCGATATGCGCCGCTCGCTCGGCAGTAACAAAATCGACAACATGCAGTTTGGATCGCTGGTCAGCCTGTTCACCATGATTCCGGTGCTGAATCTGGTGATCCTGCCCGTCGCCGTTTGCGGGGCCACTGCCATGTGGTGCGACCGTTACCGCGTGGTGTATGTAAAAAATAATATCGACGTCAATACCACGCGAAAATAGCGGCACAATCCGCACTTCAACTGTATTTTTTCCTCAACAGCCGCCTCCGTGCGGCTGTTTGCTATGCTTGACTTTTTTATCCCAAACTTATTTCTTAATAACGGATCGGTATAGCAAATACCAAAACCTTACTTCACTCGGAAAGCCGTTCGCGTATGCTTTTCTGATTCCCACTAATTTCATAGTGTTGAAAGCTTCACACCGTGAATATTTCATACAGTTAAAGGACGGGTTATGAGCAAGATCTATGAAGACAATTCATTAACAATTGGCCATACGCCACTGGTTCGCCTGAACCGTATCGGTAATGGTCGTATTCTGGCTAAGGTCGAGTCACGTAACCCGAGCTTCAGCGTGAAATGCCGCATCGGCGCGAACATGATTTGGGATGCTGAAAAACGCGGCATTCTGACCAAGGATATCGAACTGGTTGAACCGACCAGCGGGAACACCGGGATTGCGCTGGCGTACGTCGCAGCCGCGCGCGGGTATAAACTCACGCTGACCATGCCGGAAACCATGAGCGTTGAACGCCGTAAGCTGCTGAAAGCGCTGGGTGCAAACCTGGTTCTGACAGAAGGCGCGAAAGGCATGAAAGGCGCGATTGCGAAAGCCGAAGAAATTCAGGCCAGCGATCCGGATCGTTACCTCATCCTTCAGCAGTTCAGCAACCCGGCAAACCCGGCGATCCACGAACAAACCACCGGCCCGGAAATCTGGGAAGATACCGATGGCGCGGTTGACGTGCTGATTGCAGGTGTCGGCACCGGCGGCACTATCACAGGTACTGGCCGTTATCTGAAAAGTAAAAAAAGCAGCGTCACGCTGGTAGCCGTTGAGCCAACCGATTCTCCGGTAATTACTCAAACACTGAATGGCGAAGAAGTAAAACCAGGCCCGCACAAAATTCAGGGTATCGGTGCCGGTTTTATTCCGGGCAACCTGGATCTGGAACTGCTGGATCGCGTCACGCTGATCACTAATGACGAATCAATCCAGATGGCACGTCGCCTGATGGAAGAAGAAGGCATACTGGCGGGGATTTCTTCCGGTGCAGCCGTTGAAGCCGCCGTGAAATTGTCAAAAGAACCGGAATTTGCCGATAAGACTATCGTCGTTATCCTGCCATCCTCCGGCGAACGCTATCTGAGTACCGCATTGTTTGCAGATTTGTTTACGGAAAAAGAATTGCAACAATAATGCCACATCCTTAAAAGCGATTAAAAAAGCACCTTTCGGGGTGCTTTTTTGTGGGCTACGTCAAAGTTTATACCACTCCATCATTGATTTTACGCGCCAGGTTTAGTATTTAACCGGACAATTATTTCGCTGCGTGAAATTAATCGCATCCATGACGCCGCCCGCTGAATCGATTTACCGATTTGTTACATGAGGGAAAAAAACGGCATAATGGCGGAATAACAGGAAAGCTTGGATCTAGGGCAAAGTGTTTTATCGCTGAGTGCGCTATTTTCTCTTTTCTGTTGCATCTGAACCTGCCCCTGAACCATAGTCAGGCGCTAATCTCTACAGGCTAAAGTGAAGCCTATAAGCTAAACTTTAGTCCCACAACATTACTTTAATAAGTTGGGGAAACAACAATGTTCCAGCAAGAAGTTACTATTACCGCTCCTAATGGTCTGCACACTCGCCCTGCTGCACAGTTCGTGAAAGAAGCCAAAGGTTTTGCTTCTGACATCACCGTGACTTCAAACGGTAAAAGCGCCAGTGCTAAAAGCCTGTTCAAACTGCAAACTCTGGGCCTGACCCAAGGTACCGTTGTGACCCTCTCAGCTGAAGGTGAAGACGAGCAAAAAGCCGTTGAACACTTGGTAAAACTGATGGCAGAGCTCGAGTAACAACAGCCGCTCTTATATAGTTTAAACCAGTCAAGAGAAAGGTAGGGTTATGATTTCAGGCATTTTAGTATCTCCCGGTATCGCTTTCGGCAAAGCACTTCTGTTGAAAGAAGATGAAATTGTCATCAACCGGAAAAAAATCTCTCCTGATCAGGTTGATCAGGAAGTTGAACGTTTCCTTGCTGGCCGTGCGAAAGCATCAGCCCAGCTGGAAGTGATCAAGACCAAAGCCGGTGAGACCTTCGGTGAAGAGAAAGAAGCCATCTTCGAAGGCCACATCATGTTGTTGGAAGACGAAGAGCTTGAACAGGAAATCATAGCCCTCATCAAAGACGAGCACGCTTCTGCGGATGCGGCGGCTTACTCTGTCATTGAAGGTCAGGCGAAAGCCCTGGAAGAGCTTGATGATGAATACCTGAAAGAACGTGCGGCTGACGTGCGTGACATCGGTAAACGTCTTCTGCGCAACATTCTCGACATGACCATCGTTGATCTGAGCTCAATCCAGGACGAAGTTATCCTGGTAGCGACCGATCTGACGCCGTCAGAAACCGCGCAGCTGAACCTGAACAAGGTTCTGGGCTTCATTACCGATTTGGGTGGACGTACTTCTCACACCTCGATCATGGCGCGTTCCCTGGAATTACCTGCAATAGTAGGGACCAGCGACGTGACCAAACAAGTCAAAAATGATGACTATCTGATCCTCGACGCTGTAAACAATAAAATCTATGTCAACCCGACAGCAGACGTTATTGATGAGCTGAAAGCCGTTCAGAACCAATACATTTCAGAAAAAGACGAACTGACTAAACTGAAAGATTTGCCAGCGATTACGCTGGATGGTCATCAGGTTGAAGTTTGTGCCAACATCGGTACCGTGCGCGACGTCGCCGGTGCAGAGCGCAATGGCGCTGAAGGTGTCGGCCTGTATCGTACAGAATTCCTGTTCATGGACCGTGACAGCCTGCCTACCGAAGAAGAGCAATTCCAGGCATATAAAGCCGTTGCTGAAGCTATGGGCTCACAGGCAGTTATCGTACGTACCATGGACATCGGCGGTGACAAAGACCTGCCGTACATGAACCTGCCAAAAGAAGAAAACCCGTTCCTGGGCTGGCGTGCAATTCGTATCTGTCTGGACCGTAAAGAAATTCTTCACGACCAGCTGAAAGGTATTCTGCGTGCTTCTGCGTTCGGCAAACTGCGCATCATGTTCCCGATGATCATTTCTGTTGAAGAAGTGCGTGAACTGAAAGCGGAACTCGAAATGCTGAAAGCTGAGCTGCGCGAAAAAGGCCAGGCATTCGATGAAACGATCGAAGTCGGCGTGATGGTTGAAACTCCGGCTGCGGCTGTGATTGCTCATCATCTGGCGAAAGAAGTCGATTTCTTCAGTATTGGTACAAACGATCTTACTCAGTATACTTTGGCTGTGGATCGCGGTAATGAGCTGATTTCTCATCTTTACAACCCAATGTCTCCGTCAGTACTTGGTTTAATTAAGCAAGTTATTGACGCATCTCATGCTGCCGGTAAATGGACAGGGATGTGCGGCGAGCTAGCCGGTGACGAACGTGCTACACTTCTTCTATTGGGCATGGGGTTAGATGAGTTCAGCATGAGTGCTATCTCTATCCCACGCATCAAGAAAATTATTCGCAATACAAACTTCGAAGATGTGAAAGCGCTGGCAGATCAGGCCCTGGCCCAACCTACGGCGCAAGAGTTGATGAACCTGGTTAACAAGTTCATTGAAGAAAAAACACTCTGCTAATTGCGCGATGCTGGTATAGCTGCCCAAATTAATGCTTAGGAGAAGATCATGGGTTTGTTCGATAAACTGAAATCATTGGTTTCGGATGATAAAAAAGACGTTGGCATCATTGAAATCGTGGCGCCGCTGTCTGGTGAAATTGTCAACATAGAAGACGTGCCTGACGTTGTTTTCGCTGAGAAAATCGTAGGCGACGGTATTGCTATCAAACCTGCGGGCAACAAAATGGTTGCTCCGGTTGACGGGACTATCGGTAAAATCTTCGAAACTAACCATGCTTTCTCAATCGAATCCGACAGTGGCATTGAACTGTTTGTTCACTTCGGTATCGACACCGTTGAACTGAAAGGCGAAGGCTTCAAACGTATCGCCGAAGAAGGTCAGCGCGTCAAGAAAGGCGATTTGGTAATCGAATTTGATCTGGCCCTGCTGGAAGAGAAAGCGAAGTCTACCCTGACTCCGGTTGTTATCTCTAACATGGACGAGATCAAAGAGCTGATTAAACTGACGGGTAGCGTGACTGTGGGCGAAACCCCAATCATCCGCATCAAGAAGTAATTCGCTCAGCGAGAAGTTAAAAACGGCGCCTAATCAGCGCCGTTTTTTATTGCCTGTTACTAACTGAATCTCTGCGGCTCGAATTATTAAGCGGATTTCCAGTGCGGCACCATCAGGCTGATCACCAGCCCGTGAGGTTGCGCATTACGGGCATCCACTTTGCCATCATGTGCCAGCATCACTTTGCGGGTAATCGCCAGCCCCAGGCCGTAACCTTTGCCAGACAGCGGTGATTTCACGCGTACGAAAGGGTCAAAGATACTCGACAGCTTATCCTCTTCCACGCCCGGCCCCTGATCGGCCACTTCAATCTGTAAATACTCTTCAACCTGTGCAAGAGAAACGCAGATGGTCTGCCCGCGCGCGGAAAAACGCAGGGCATTACGCACCACATTATCGACCGCGCGCCGCATCAGCTCAGCATTGCCCTTCACGGTATAATCCATTTCATCCGGAACTTCCGGGTGCATCGTGATATTCACGCCCGGCAATTGTGCTTCGTAACGGGCATCATTGACGACCGCTTCCACCAGCCCGTACATATCAAAATACTCTTCGTCCGGAATTTCGCTGTTTTCCGTTCGCGACAGCGCAAGCAGTTCGCCAATCATCTTATCCAGACGCCCTGCTTCGTGCTCAATACGGCTGAGAGAGGTTTCAACGTTAGACGGGTTTTGCCGCGCCAGACCAATCGCCAGCTGCAAACGGGCCAGAGGAGAACGCAGTTCATGCGAAACGTCGTGCAACAGCTCTTCACGCGCTTTAACCAGCACCTGCAGGCGTTCTGCCATCGAGTCGAAGTCACGCGCCACCTCGGACAACTCATCGTGCCGTTTGCCCATACTGGAAAACAGACGCACCGATAAATCGCCCTGTGCAACCCGCCCGAACGCTTTACGCATTTGCAGCATCGGTCTTGTCAGATTCCAGGCCAGAACCGCACTGAATAACAGACCGCCTAACCCGCCCAGCCAGAGCAACGGCGGCGGCATGTTCAGCAATTCCCGGTGTCTTCTTGGCCGGTACTCGTCCATCAGCCCGGCGACGTCGTAACGAAGCCTGTAACCTTGACCGTCCGGCCCTTGCACGAACTCAACCACTTCATGTGGTATCTTACCCGGCTCCAGATCCTGTATCGTGCTGCCTTGCGCAGGAAGCAGTGAAGGCGTTACCGAGAAGAATTGACGATCATCTTCCGGCCAGTCGGCCATCATAGCGTTTAGCGCGGGCAGGCCCCCGGAATGGAGCGTGGAAACTGCCGAGGTAATCTGTAGCTTTACAAAGCGCCGGGCAATGCCACTTTCCGGCGGTTCATGCGGATTATAGAAAGCAAAAACCACCCAGAGCCCCTGAGTGATTGCCACGAAGGTAAACCAGAATCCCAGGAGGATTTTCCAGAACAACCTTCCGCGCAGACGTTTAGCGGATTCGATAGCCAATGCTTCGCACCGTTTCAATAGTCAGAATATCGCCACCTTCCAGTGACCCCAGTTTCTGACGGATGTTACTGATGTGCACATCAATACTGCGGTCGTAAGCTTCACGCGGACGCCCTAAACCTTTTTCCGACAGCTCATCTTTTGACACCACGCGTTCAGGCGAACGCAACAGCAGTTCCAGCAGATTGAATTCTGAAGCCGTCAGGTCAAACGGAACACCGCGCCATTCGCTGCTGCGGGTCGCCGGATTCAGCGTCAGGTCGCCGTAGTTAACGGATGAGGAATCAGAATGCGATTCCTGCTGCTCTTCAACACGACGCAGCACCGCACGCAGGCGCGCCACCAGTTCACGCGGATAGCACGGTTTTGGCATATAATCGTCAGCGCCCATTTCCAGGCCGATCACGCGGTCAATATTGTCGCCTTTAGCCGTTAGCATGATAATCGGCAGACGGCTGTTTTTGCGCACCTGACGCAGTACATCAATACCACTCATATCCGGCAGCATAATGTCGAGGATCATTGCGGTATATTCGCCAGACATCGCGCCTTCCACACCCGCTTTACCGGTCAGCACCAGAGAGGCGTCAAAACCTTCTGCGATCAGGTATTCACTGAGCATGGTGCCTAATTCAAGATCGTCATCGACTAACAAAATTTTCATTCTTTATTTCCGCCTGGCTAAAATTTTGGTCATTTTTACCACTAAGCCTGCATTACGCAGCCGCTTTTACTCTTTTTTTACACAGTCTCTGACAGAATTTCATCCCGCAGAAAACCGAGTGTAAGGAATAAAGGTAACGTGTTTTACGCTATCACTATTATAGAAGATTAAAATCAATCTGTTAGCGTTTAACAGAAAGCAAAAGGCAGGCGCAAAGGCCTGCCTGTTAAATGTGACCACGCTTTACGTCAGGAGTTCTTAGTCAGAAAAAACGCCCGTCGAGAGATAACGGTCGCCGCGATCGCAGATAATCGCGACCACCACGCTGCCCGGATGGCTTCTGGCAACGCGCAGCGCGCCTGCTACAGCGCCGCCCGAACTCACGCCGCAAAAGAGCCCTTCCTCACGCGCCAGTGCGCGCATCGTGTCTTCTGCTTCGCCCTGCCCCATGTCCATCACTTCATCCACCAGCTCAGGATTGAAAATGCCGGGCAGATACGCCTGCGGCCAGCGGCGGATGCCCGGAATGCTGCTGCCTTCCGCCGGTTGCAGACCAATAATCTGCACGCCCGCATGCTGGCTGCGCAAAAAGCGGCTGACGCCGGTGATTGTGCCCGTAGTGCCCATGCTGGAAACAAAATGCGTGACGCGCCCGTGTGTTTGTTGCCAGATTTCCGGGCCGGTGGTGGTGAAATGCGCCAGCGGGTTATCCGGATTATTAAACTGATCCAGCACCTTACCCAGACCCTGCTTTTCCATTTCCAGCGCCAGATCGCGTGCGCCTTCCATGCCCTGCGCACGACTGACCAGCAAAAGCTCTGCGCCATAGGCGCGCATTGACGCCTGCCGTTCCAGGCTCATATTTTCCGGCATCAGCAATTTCAGCTTATAACCTTTGAGCGCGGCAATCATGGCCAGCGCGATCCCGGTATTTCCGCTGGTCGCTTCAATCAGCGTATCGCCCGGACGGATTTCACCACGCTTTTCTGCCTGTTCAATCATAAACAGCGCAGCGCGATCCTTGACCGAACCGGCAGGATTATTGCCTTCCAGCTTGACCCAAATTTCACTGTCCAGATCTTTGGGTAATCGCTGTAATCTCACCAGCGGTGTATTACCGATGTAATGTTCGAGCGTACTCACGGGGCTTGCCTTATATCAAAACGAACTATGAACTGATAAAAACTACATAAAGAGATATCAGACGATAAAAAGGGCGGCTCAGAGACCGCCCGGAGAAACCTGCTGATTAAAAAATATCAGGCGCTCTTCGCTAACGCAACGGGTTGTAGCGGCTGATCGCCCGCATACAGGCGTCCGTTCAGCCCGCCGACATAAAAACGATCGCCGCGCTGCGGAGCCGCGTTGCCGTGAGTATCAGAAAGTACCACGGAAAGCGGTTCGTCATGCCAGCCTTCGGCCTGCACAATCAGCTGCCAGAAGTGACCACGCGGGCTGACTTCCAGTACTTTCACCGGCAGCGGGCAACGTGGCGTACTCTGGGCGGTAATTTCCATTTCCCACGGACGCAGGAACAAATCCACCGCGCCCTGATGCAACGGCGGGTTCTCCAGCGGCCAGTGATGTGCGCCCACATACAGCTGTGATCCACGAATGTCGCCGCTGATTTTATTCACTTCGCCCATGAATTCCAGCACGAAGCGGGTCGCCGGTTCACGCCAGATTTCCTGCGGCGCGCCTACCTGCTCAATATTGCCCTGGCTCATCACCACGACGCGATCCGCCACTTCCATGGCTTCTTCCTGATCGTGAGTCACGAACACGCTGGTGAATTTCAGCTCTTCATGTAACTGACGCAGCCAGCGGCGCAGTTCTTTACGCACCTGCGCATCGAGCGCGCCAAACGGTTCATCGAGCAGCAGAATTTGCGGTTCCACGGCCAGCGCACGCGCCAGCGCAACACGCTGTTTCTGACCACCGGAAAGCTGCGCCGGATAGCGGTTTGCCAGATGGCTTAACTGCACCATCTCCAGCAATTTTGTCACTTTCTGTTTAATCGCTTCGGCGTTCGGGCGCTCGCGACGCGGCAAAACGGTCAGGCCGAAGGCAATATTGTCGAACACCGTCATGTGGCGGAACAGTGCGTAATGCTGGAACACAAAACCAACCTGACGATCGCGGGCATGCACGCGGGTCACGTCTTTGTCATGGAAACTCAGGCGACCGGCGCTCTGGTTCTCCAGACCGGCGATAATGCGCAGCAGCGTCGTTTTGCCGGAACCGGATGGCCCGAGCAGCGCAACCATCTCACCGGAAGCAATATCGAGCGAAATATCATTGAGCACCTTCGTGCGGCCAAAGTATTTGTTGATACCGTTAATTTCAATGCTCATGATTTTCCTCCCGCTCAAGACGGTCGTTGTGGCGCTTCAGACGCCATTGCAGGCCGCTTTTCAGAAACAGTGTGACAATCGCCATCAGGGTCAGCAGCGCGGCGGCAGTAAACGCGCCCGCGGTGTTATAGTCCTGATGCAGTAATTCAACCTGTAAAGGCAACGTGTAGGTTTCGCCACGGATAGAACCGGACACTACCGACACGGCACCGAACTCGCCAATCGCACGGGCATTGGTCAGCACCACGCCGTACAGCAAAGCCCAGCGGATATTGGGTAACGTCACGCGGCGGAACATCTGCCAGCCGGACGCCCCGAGCAACACCGCAGCCTCATCTTCGTGGCTGCCCTGGCTCAGCATCACCGGCACCAGCTCACGGATAACAAACGGACAGGTCACGAAAATCGTCACCATCACCATGCCCGGCCACGCGAACATAAACTGAATGTTGTGCGCATCGAGCCAGCCGCCGAGCGGGCCGTTGGTGCCGTAGAACAGCAGATATAGCAAACCGGCCACCACAGGCGAGACGGCAAACGGGATGTCGATCAGCGTCAGAAGCAACTGACGCCCCGGGAAGTTAAACCGCGCCACCAGCCAGGCCAGCAGCGTGCCGAAAATCAGGTTAACCGGCACGGTGATCAGCGCCATCAGCACGGTCAGCCAGATGGAATGCAACATGTCGGAATCTGACAAATTCTTCCAGACCGCCGCGATGCCGTCCGAAAACGCCAGCACAAAAATGCTGATCATCGGGATCACCAGCAGCAGAACACAAATCAGCACGCCGGTGCCGATAAGCAGCCATTTCACCCAGTCGATACGCTGGCGGGTTTCGCCTGCAAAAGCCGGAATATCAGACATTACTGGCCTCCCAGACGACGGCCATAACGGCTCTGTAAGGTGTTAATCGCAAACAGCAACAGCAGCGACGCCGCAAGGATCACCGACGCAATGGCGCTGGCCGCCGGATAATCAAATTCCTGCAAGCGGATGAAAATCATCAGCGAGGTTACTTCCGTTTTCCAGGCAATGTTTCCGGCGATGAAAATGACCGCGCCAAATTCCCCCAGACTGCGGGTGAACGACAGCGCCGTGCCCGCCAGCAGCGAAGGCATCACTTCCGGCAACACTACGCGGCGAAAACTCTGCCAGCGTGATGCGCCCAGTGTCTCGGCCGCTTCTTCATATTCCGGCCCCAGTTCTTCCAGAACCGGCTGCACGGTGCGCACCACAAACGGAATGCTGGTAAATGACATTGCCACGGCGATACCCAGCCAGGTGTAGGCCACTTTGATATCAAAATGCGCCAGCCACTGGCCGTAAAAACCGGTGGTGGAAAATAGCCCGGCCAGCGTCAGACCGGCCACGGCGGTCGGTAACGCAAACGGCAAATCCATCAGGCCATCAATCAGGCTTTTGCCCGGAAACTCATAACGCGTCAGGATCCAGGCCATCAGCATGCCGAATAAGCCGTTGAAAATACTCGCTACGCCCGCCGCCAGCAGCGTGACTTTATACGCCGCCACCACCTGACCATTGGTAATGACATCCCAGTATTGCGCCAGCGTCATTTGGGAAAGCTGCATCACCAGCGCACTCAGAGGCAGCAATAACACCAGACAGACGAACAGCAGGCTGCTGCCGAGGCTCAGGGTAAATCCGGGTAATACGCGTTTGCTCGTCAACAACATTACTGGTGACCTTGCTCTAACAGTTTGTCCAGCTCACCGCCGGTACTGAAATGGGTTTCCATCACTTGTGCCCAGCCGCCGAACTGGTCTTCAACCTTGAACAGTTTGGTGTCCGGGAATTGCCCTTTTGCCGCCGACATCGCCGTTTTGTCATACACGCGGTAATTAAAACTGGTGATGATTTTTTGCGCCTGAGGGCTCCACAAGTAATTCAGATAATCTTTTGCTGCCTTCTCCGTGCCGTTTTTCTCGACATTTTTGTCGACCCAGGCCACCGGGAACTCCGCCAGAATGTCGACCTTCGGCACAATGACTTCGTATTTGTCATCGCCATACTGCTTGCGGATGTTGTTCACTTCGGACTCGAAGCTGATTAACACATCGCCCAGACCGCGCTCCACAAACGTCGTTGTTGCGCCGCGACCGCCGGTATCAAACACCTGCACGTTTTTGAGGAAACTCGCCATTTTCGCGCGGGTTTGTGCGGTATTTTTGTTGTCTTCAATATTGTAAGCGCCCCATGCACCGAGATAGGTATAACGGCCATTGCCGGACGTTTTCGGATTCGGGAACACCAGAGCGACGCCGGGACGGGCTAAATCATCCCAGCTGTGGATGTTTTTGGGATTTCCCTTGCGCACCAGAAACGCCATGGTGGAATAGAACGGGGAACTGTTATTCGGCAGACGGCTTTGCCAGTCAGCGGGGATCAGATTGCATTTGTCATGCAGGATCTGGACGTCCGTCACCTGGTTGTAAGTCACCACGTCGGCTTTCAGACCCTGCAAAATGGCCAGCGCCTGTTTGGATGAACCGGCATGCGACTGTTTGATTTCCAGCTTGTCGCCGTTGTTCTGATCTGCCCACTGTTTCTGAAAAGGCGGATTCAGCGCGGCAAAAAGTTCGCGGGAAACGTCGTAAGAACTGTTCAGCAATTCGGTGGCAGACGCCGCCCCGCTGGTCAGCAACAATGCAGCCAGCGAACCTTTCAGCAAATTTCCAGCAAAATCCGTCGTTTTCATGCTCAGCCTCAGGTGAATGAACCGATATGCGGCGTCAAAAAAGCCGCTCAATATCACACAGTGTATTTATAACTGAGGTTCAGGCTGTAACGGTTTTATATACCATTTGGTGATTTTCAAGCATGAAAAGCTATAAGGCATTAACAAACGCAGGGAGAAACACGAAGGGAAGGAATAAAGCGCGCCCGGAAACGGACGCGCTGAACGCATATTTTTTACAGCACAGAGAGCTTACGGCAAAGAGAACTTACAGTGCAGCCAGACGGGTCAGGGACGGCGCGAAGAAATAGCTGCCGGTCACCGGACGGGTGAAACGCAGCATCGCGTCACGTTTGCCATCCAGATCGCCAAACATACTGAGCAGCTGTTTCTCAATGTTCCATAAACGCGCGGCATAGCTGATGAAATACAGGCCGTGCTCGCCGCTGGCGGTGCCATAAGGCAGGCTCTGGCGGAGTATTTTCAGGCCTTTGCCGTCTTCTTTCAGATCCACACGGCTGACGTGGGAAGTTTCAGGGCGCGTTTCCGGATCCAATTCTTCGTCGGTGTCCTTCGTGCGGCCAATCACTTCTTCCTGCTGCTGCACGGAGAAACGTTCCCATTGCACCAGATTATGTTTCCAGCGCTGAACCATCACGTAGCTGCCACCTGCATCCACAGAACCTTCAGGAATGATGGCAACCTGGGCGCGGGCGTCGGCTTTCGGGTTTTCAGTGCCGTCGACAAAACCGCTAAGGTCACGTTCTTCGAGGGCCCGGAAACCATGAGTTTCTTCCTGCACCGCAATCGCACCGCCAAACGCTTTCAGGGCGGCCTGTGCGAGTGCGAAGTTAACATCATGGCGCAATGACTGAATGTGCAGCAGCATGTCGCGCTGCGTGGCCGGAGCCAGCCCTTTGCCCAGCGGCTCAAAGTTTTTCAGCTCGTCTGTGCCCTGATTACCGGACAGGTCGCGCCAGACGTCGTGACCAAAAGCCACGACCGCACCCACATGTTCAGCGGGGAATTTTTGCTGCATATCGTTTAATGCGGCCACAAATGCACGGCAGCCCTGCCTGAGCGCATCCAGGTCGCCCTGAGCTTTCGCTTCAATGTAAATGGCGAAACGGCAATGTTCGGGCAAAATGCCGCTCTGAACCTGAGTCATTTTTCTCATCCTCGTTAAATTGACCGGCGCCATCATACCGGATGTCAATAAAAATGCCTTGCGCGAAGGCAAGGCATTGAGGACTTCTTTTGCAGGCTAAAGCGCCGGCAAGCGAAAAGCGGCGTTACTGCGTCTGACCGGTTTGCAGCGGATTCGCGCGCCAGACGATTTTGCTGACTTTCCAGTCTTTCAGGGCGTCGTCAGAAGGCATCAGGGATTCAGGGCCGTGCCAGATCCCGCTAAACACATAGGTGACATGCGCGCTTTGCGGCGCTTTACACTCCACGTTCTGCGCATCGTCGCCTTCACCTTTCACACACGAATCAAACGCTTTGGTATAGAGATCGCTGAACGACGTGCCAATTTTCACGCCCCACTCGCTCGCCACTTCAGGATCCATCACATCCACCCGCTGCACGTTACCTTTCGGCTCGCCGCTGACGGACAATTTCACGTCTTTGCCGTCCATCGCCTGGAAGAAGCTCAGCATTTTGCCATCACTCATCGACATACCGCTGCGCAGGGAATAGTTACCGTTAAGCCCGTCTTTGATGGCGGTTTCCGTCAGTGGCGTGCTGGCCGTGATACCGCCAACGCCCTGATCGGTCACGGTCAGGCTGCTGCCAAACCAGTTAAGCGGGTTCAGACCAGACCATGACATATGCGGCATGGACGGCATTGACGAGCAACCGGCGAGAAAAAGCGGTAACGCCAGCAACATCGGGCGGGCCCGTAAGCGAACAGTCATTCGGTACACTCCTTTCCTGCAAATTTCCGCAAACCGGGGCGGCCTGACGGATAAATCAGCAGCATATTTATTATTTGGAAATCGTTGTTAAGCGCCAGTTCGAGTACTTTCTTTCCGAAAAAGTTCAGCGCGGGCCGGGAAATGGCATCAGGCCAGACGGCGCGCGGCATCGAAACAGGCGCGCAAACGGCGGCTGAGCAACCAGTACGCCAGCGCGGCCGCATCGAGCAGCGCCAGTATGATATCCACCGCCGACAGCGTATCGGTACTTTGCCACACGCCTAAACCCTGCAAGGCAAAGGTCGCGAACATCCCCGCCAGCAATAGCCAGTACCCCGCCTGCCAGGTGCGTGGCCACAGATGCCGGCGTCCGCTCAGCAGGAAAACCAGTGCGGGCGGTAAACCCAGCAACATGCCGGACCAGAAACTCTGCGGATCAGGGTAAAACAGCGACAGCATATCGCTGCCCTGCTGGCGCGAGGCACCCGCCATGACGAACAGCAGCCACGTGCGGGCCTGCAAAATCAGGATTGTCCAGAACCACAGAGGTAACCGCAACATACCGTGATCGTTATAATCATCCGGATTCATAAACGTGAAACACATTCCTTCAAACAAAGTGAAATTGAACAATAATCAACGCAGCTTAAGAAACTGTTAAGAACAATCTGTTTTACTGTTTCTCAACGCGGCAACAGGCTTTAAAAATCTCACTGTTGCCGGAATGTACTCTGGAAACGTTAAATTAAGGACGACCTATTATGATGAAGAAGATCACTCTGGCAACCCTCATTACACTTTGTTCAACGACAGCGTTCGCACAACAAACAGGCGGGTTCAACGGCCCTTCCGCGCAGGAAGCCCAAACACAACCGGCGGCGCAGGGTGGATTCACCGGCACTACCGCGCTCAGCACAGTGAAAGATGTGCAGACGATGAAAGACGATCAGTGGGTGATGCTCGAAGGCTTCCTCGATCAGCGCGTCGATCACGACAAATATATTTTCCGCGACAGCACCGGTACGCTCAACGTGGAGATCGACGGTAAACGCTGGCAGGGCCAGAACGTCTCGCCAAAAGATAAAATCCGCATTGAAGGTAAAGTCGATAAAGACTGGAACTCTGTGGAAGTGGACGTCAAAAGCGTAAAAGTGATCAAGTAATCGCTCGTTAAGCATTTGACGTAAAAAAGCCCCGGCGGTGAGTCATCCGCCGGGGCTTTTTATTATCTGTTATTGCCGGAATTCAACGGGGTTTCAGTATTCCTGATCTTCAATCAGACGCTTGCCGAGCAATAACGTATCTGAAATCTCGTAACCCAGTTTTTCATACATGCTGACTACCGCATCATTTTCGGCACGCACCATTAAATTCATTTTCGGGCAGCCGCGCGCAATCAGTTTCTTTTCGAGACGATTCACCAGCGCGTTCGCAATCCCGCGCCCGCGATAATCCGGGTGAACTCCCAGATAATTCGCCGAGCCACGATGGCCGTCGTAGCCACCCATCAGCGTACCTACCACTTCACCACCGACTTCCGCCACCAGGAAAAACTCCGGGCTGTGGTTAATTTTGCGTTCAATATCCAGTTCAGGATCATTCCACGGACGCAGCAGATCGCAGCGCTCCCATAAGGTCAGAACTTCTTCGAAATCTTCTTGACGGTATACGCGAATTTCCATCACTGTTCGCCGCTGTTAATGAGGGTTTATTTAATTATCGCGTGATCTGCTTGATACGCAACATCAAAATCACAATCTGGAGGATAAACGACCGTATTTTATCGATGAATTTCACCGGTTATGGATCTTATAAGCCATTCACTGAACAGATATTTATTCGTCGAAATATTCATTCGCGACACATTATTCATAAAAAGTAATAGTTCTCAGATCGAAACTATAAAATAGATACTCTATAACATAAGGCATTCTGCTTTTTTCTGACGGTAATGGACTGATGTTAAACCCCTTGAACAAATTTTTGCATTTCCAGCCTCTTCCCGCTGCCGCCACCCGTCGCCAATTGTTGCTGTCCGGCCTGGGGCTTGCGATTGCCGCGTTTGGTTCCCGTTCCGCCAGCGCCGCGCAGCAGGAACACATCACGAAATCTGCCCCGGCACCGAAACCGCCAGGCGCTAAAAAGCTGGTGATGATTGACCCCGGCCACGGCGGGATTGATTCCGGTGCTGTCGGCCATGAAGGCTCAGAAGAAAAACATGTGGTGCTGGAAATCGCCAACTACGTGCGTGAATTCCTCGGCGATCAGAGCCACATTGAGGTCCGGCTGACGCGCGATTCAGACCACTTCATTCCGCTTTATCAGCGTGTGGAATTGGCACATCAGCATCAGGCTGACTTATTTGTCTCGATTCATGCCGACGGTTACACCAGCCCGAGCGCTTCCGGTGCATCGGTATTTGCGCTGTCAAACCGCGGTGCGAGCAGCGCCATGGCGCGGTATATGTCGAAAAAAGAGAACGATGCCGATCTGGTTGCGGGCGCGAAATACGCCAAAGAAGACAATAACTATCTGCAACAGGTGCTTTTCGATCTGGTCCAGACCGACACCATTAAAAACAGTCTGACGCTCGGCCATCACGTTCTCGAAAGGATCCGTCCAATCCACCATCTGCACAGCCAGCAGACAGAACAGGCGGCGTTCGCCGTGCTGAAATCCCCGTCAATTCCGTCGATTCTGGTAGAAACCTCGTTCATCACCAATCATCAGGAAGAACAGCTGCTCAGCACCACCGCGTTCCGCCGTGAAATCGCGCAGGCCATTTCTCAGGGAATTGTGAATTTCTTCAGCTATTTCGACGCCAACGAACGTAAGCCACGATAACCTTCCTGCTTCGCGCCGCAGATGCGCGGGTTGTTCTGGGCGATCCGACAGGTTTTGGGGTTATAATAACCACCACTTTTTTATCATTCAGCGCCCGCAAGGCGCTGAATGTCTTTTCAGTCAACGTCTGTGAGTTTGCCCGTGAGCCAATCGATCCCCGACATACAACAAGTCAAAACCTTCCTGCTCAAGCTTCAGGACCACATCTGCCAGCAGCTGGCTGCCGCCGATGGCAAAGGCCAGTTCGCGCAAGACCAGTGGGTTCGCGAAGAAGGCGGTGGCGGCCAGAGCCGGGTATTGACCAACGGCGCAGTCTTCGAACAGGCGGGGGTGAATTTCTCGCACGTTTCTGGTGCCACATTGCCCGCATCAGCCACCGCGCATCGTCCTGAGCTGGCAGGTCGCAGTTTCCAGGCAATGGGCGTTTCGCTGGTTATTCATCCGCTCAATCCTTACGTGCCCACCAGCCACGCCAACGTGCGTTTCTTCATTGCGGAAAAGCCCGGTGAAGCGCCGGTGTGGTGGTTCGGTGGCGGTTTTGACCTCACGCCTTACTACGGTTTTGAAGAAGATGCCCGCCACTGGCATCAGACCGCACAACAACTTTGTCAGCCGTTCGGCGACGACGTGTATCCGAAATACAAAAAATGGTGTGACGATTACTTCTTTATCAAACACCGCAATGAAGCGCGCGGCATCGGCGGATTATTCTTTGATGACCTGAATACGCCAGATTTTGACACCTGCTTTGCGTTCATGCAGGCGGTGGGCAACGGCTTCACCGACTCCTATCTGCCGGTCGTCGAAAAACGCAAAGCGATGCCGTGGGGAGAACGTGAACGCCAGTTCCAGCTTTACCGCCGTGGCCGCTATGTGGAATTCAATCTGGTGTGGGATCGTGGCACGTTGTTCGGCCTGCAAACCGGAGGCCGCACGGAGTCAATTCTGATGTCCATGCCGCCGCTGGTTCGCTGGGAATATAGTTATCAGCCGGAAGCAGGCAGCCCGGAAGCCGCGCTGTACACCTATTTTCTGCCGGTTCGCGACTGGCTGAACGGGGAGAAACGCTGATGCAAATCTGGGTTGATGCAGATGCCTGTCCGAACGTAATCAAAGAAGTGTTGTTCCGCGCCGCCGATCGCACCGGCATGATGGTGACGCTGGTGGCAAACCAGACGATCCGCACGCCACCGTCGAAATTCCTGCGAACCCTGCGCGTCGAAGCAGGTTTTGACGTCGCCGATAACGAAATCGTCAAACGCACCGAACCCGGTGATCTGGTGGTCACTGCGGATATTCCGCTGGCGGCGGAAGTCATCGAAAAAGGGGGCGTTGCGCTGAACCCGCGCGGCGAGCGTTACACCACTGAAACCATTAAAGAACGCCTGAACATGCGCGATTTTATGGACACCATGCGCGCCAGCGGCGTGCAAACCGGCGGACCGCCTGCGCTTAATCAGCGTGACCGCCAGCAATTCGCCAATGAACTGGATAAGTGGCTGCAACAGGCCAAACGCTAAAATCCGGTCAGAGGAACCTGCTGTACCACTACATTTAAAGGAATAATAAAAATGGTCAAAAAGATCATACTGGATTGCGATCCGGGGCACGACGATGCCATCGCGATGTTACTCGCCCACGGGAATCCCGATATCGAACTGCTCGCCGTCACCACCGTGGTCGGCAATCAGACGCTGGAAAAAGTCACCCGTAATGCGCTGGCCGTTGCCCGCGTCATCAACCTGACCGGCGTCCCGTTTGCCGCCGGAGCCACCCGCCCGCTGGTGCGGCAAATCGAAGTGGCCGACGAAATCCATGGAGAATCCGGCCTTGACGGCCCGGTTTTACCGGAAGCGGCCATCACGCTTGAACCCGTTCATGCCATCGACCTGATCATTGATTTGATCATGTCGCATCCGCCCAAAACCATCACGCTGGTCCCGACCGGCGGCCTGACCAATATCGCCATGGCCGTGCGAAAAGAACCGCGCATCGCCGAACGCGTGAAAGAAGTCGTACTGATGGGCGGCGGTTACCATGTGGGTAACTGGAGCGCCGTGGCTGAATTCAATATCAAGATTGATCCCGAAGCCGCGCACATTGTTTTCAACGAAAAATGGCCGCTGACCATGGTCGGGCTAGACCTCACGCATCAGGCATTAGCCACACCAGAAGTGGCCGCACGAATCGCCGCTGTCGGCACACAACCGGCGAAATTTGTCGGTGAGTTGCTCGATTTCTTCGGCCTGAGCTACAAAGATCGCCAGGGCTTTGACTCCCCGCCGGTTCATGATCCGTGCGCCGTAGCCTACGTCATCGACCCGAACGTAATGACCGTACAAAAAGTCCCGGTAGACATTGAGCTAACCGGCACCTTAACGCTCGGCATGACGGTTGCTGACTTCCGTTCACCGCCGCCGCCCGATTGCCATACGCAGGTCGCGGTAAAACTCGACCATCAGCGTTTCTGGGATTTAATCGTTGATGCGCTCGAGCGTATCGGCGAAGTGAAATACTGATTTACTTAGGAAGAAAGGCTTTCCCCTAAATCATTCGTGCTGCAAAAAGGCGGCAATTGAGCAAACCCGATGAGCTGACACAGGTCAGTGATTCGGGTTCACGAGTGCAGCCAACGCATCTGCAGCGCGAAGGATGACGGGGAAATTAAAGAGGCTCGGTTTGCGCTTCCACTACCGCTAAAGCCACCATATTCACAATGCGTCTGACCGAAGCGATCGGCGTCAGAATATGCACCGGTTTCGCCACGCCCATTAACACCGGCCCTACCGTGACCCCTTCCGAACTCGACACCCGCAGCAAGTTATAGCTGATACGCGCCGATTCCATGTTTGGCATGATCAGGATATTCGCCGCCCCCTTTAACGGGCTGTCCGGCATGATGTCCTGCCGGATACTTTCGACCAGCGCTGCGTCGCCGTGCATCTCGCCGTCTATTTCAAGCAAAGGTTCACGCGCATTCACCAGCTCCAGCGTCCGCCGCATTTTGAGCGCTGCCGGGCTGTCAGAAGTGCCAAAACTGGAATGCGACAGCAGAGCCACTTTTGGTTCGATACCAAACCGCCGTACCGTTTCCGCCGCCATTAGCGTGATTTCGGCCAGCTGTTCTGCGGTCGGATCATCATTGACGTAAGTGTCCGCAATAAACGTATTCCCGCTCGGCAGCAGCAACGCATTCATCGCGCCGGCAACGTGTGCGCCCTCGCGGAACCCGAACACTTTTTCAACGATATCGTAATGCTCGTGATAGGTACCGACCGTTCCGCAAATCATTGCGTCAGCCTCGCCGCGCAGCAGCATGATGGCGGAAATCAGCGTCGGATTGCCGATAACCGCCCGCCGCGCCTGCTCCTGCGACACGCCGCGCCGTTTCATCAGCTCATAGTATTCACGCCAGTATTCGTTGAAACGCGGATCTGATTCGTTATTCACCACTTCAAAATCCCGGCCAGCTTCAATCTGCAAACCGAGTTTCTTGATACGCATCTCGATCACGCTTGGCCGCCCGACCAGAATTGGTTTTGCCAATCCCAGAGAAATCAGCTCCTGCGTCGCCTGCAAAACGCGCTCCTCTTCCCCTTCGGCCATCACCACCCGACGGGCGTCTTTTTTGGCCTGAGAGAAAATCGGCTTCATAAACAGATTGGTTTTGTAGACAAACTCCGACAGCTTTTCGACATAAGCATCGAAGTCCGGAATCGGCCGCGTTGCCACGCCGGAATCCATCGCCGCTTTCGCTACCGCAGGCGCAATTTTCACAATCAGGCGCGGGTCAAAAGGTTTGGGAATGATGTAATCCGGGCCAAATGAAAGCTCTTCTTCCCCGTAAGCCGACGCGACCACATCGCTTTGCTCCGCCATCGCCAGATCGGCAATCGCGTGCACGCAGGCCAGCTTCATTTCCTCGTTGATGGTCGTAGCCCCGACGTCCAGCGCACCGCGGAAAATGAACGGGAAGCACAGGACATTGTTCACCTGATTCGGGTAATCCGAACGACCCGTGCAGATAATCGCATCCGGGCGCACCGCTTTCGCCAGCGGCGGCAGGATTTCTGGTTCGGGGTTTGCCAGCGCCAGAATCAGCGGGGATTTCGCCATGGTTTTCACCATGTCCTGTGTCAGTACGCCAGGGCCGGAACAGCCGAGGAAAATATCCGCACCCGGTATCGCATCCGCCAGCGTGCGCTGTCCGTTGTCCTCAATGGCATAGGCCGCTTTGGTTTCGGCCATGTTATCTTCGCGGCCCTGATAAATCACGCCGCGGGAATCACAGGCCGTGATGTTGTGGCGTTTCAGCCCGAGCGCTACCAGCAAATTCAGGCAGGCAATGGCCGACGCACCGGCACCGGACACCACCAGCCGCACATCCGAAATATCTTTCCCGACCACGCGTAAACCGTTGAGCACCGCCGCCGTACAGATGATTGCCGTCCCGTGCTGATCGTCGTGAAATACCGGAATATTCATCCGCTCACGCAGTTTGCTCTCAATGTAAAAACACTCCGGCGCTTTGATGTCTTCGAGATTGATACCGCCAAACGTCGGTTCAAGCGCGGCGATCACTTCGATCAGTTTGTCGGGATCAAGCTCGTCCACCTCGATATCAAAAACATCAATACCGGCAAATTTCTTGAACAAAACGCCCTTACCTTCCATCACCGGTTTTCCGGCCAGCGCCCCGATATTGCCCAGCCCGAGTACCGCGGTGCCGTTGGAAATCACCGCTACCAGATTTCCGCGTGCGGTGTATTTATAGGCCGCAAGCGGATCTTTGGCGATTTCCAGACAGGGCGCCGCCACGCCCGGAGAGTACGCCAGCGCCAGATCGCGCTGCGTGGCCAGAGGCTTGGTTGGCGAAACCTGAATTTTTCCGGGCACCGGAAACTCATGAAAATCGAGTGCGCTTTGCTTGAGTTGTTCGTCCATCGTAGGGTCCTTTTTTGTTTCTTATTTTTTGTAGAGACAGCAGGAAACGGATGCAACATCACCATCAGTTTTACCCGATGACAGTATAGATAACCTGCCACGATTAACGCCGGATAACGACCAAAACTTAGCCGTTACATTGTTTGCTTTTCGTTCACGGAAGACGTCTCGCAAATTTCGACTAAGCTTAAAGTTTGACCTTGCGCTTTCCTCTCTCGCCCCGCAGTCTGAGCTGCGACGAGGGCTGCCATTGTTATGACCCATCGCAACAATCAGAAAAAGCGCATTCAGTTTGTTAACCGAATGATGCAGGGTAGGAGCCCAACGAAATAGAGTCGTACGACCTTATTGCTGTATCGTTTTTTTCGCCAAGGAGCTAAGAGATGAACCAGTTAGACGCACTTAAAAAGGTAACGACTGTCGTTGCCGACAGTGGTGATATTGAATCTATCCGTCATTTCGAGCCTCAGGATGCGACCACCAATCCTTCGCTAATCCTCAAAGCCGCAGACCTGCCGCAATACCAAAATCTGATCAAAGACGCCGTCGCTTATGCCCGTAAACAAGGGGGCAGCAAAGACGATCAGGTGATTAACGCCACCGATAAGCTGGCCGTGAACATCGGCGCAGAAATTCTGAAAAGCGTGCCGGGGCGCATCTCGACCGAAGTCGATGCCCGCCTGTCATTTGACACCGAAAAATGCATTGCCAAAGCCCGTAAGCTGATCGGTCTTTATCAGGGACAAGGCATCGATAAATCGCGCATCCTGATCAAACTGGCTTCCACGTGGGAAGGTATCAAAGCCGCCGAAGCGCTGGAAAAAGAAGGCATCAACTGTAACCTGACGCTACTTTTCTCCTTTGCTCAGGCGCGTGCCTGTGCCGAAGCGGGGGTTTATCTGATTTCGCCGTTCGTGGGTCGCATCTATGACTGGTACAAAGCCAAAGAGCCGAACACCGCGTATGACGTTGAGAAAGATCCGGGCGTGAAATCGGTCCGTGAGATTTACGAATACTATAAAGCGCATGACTACAAGACCGTGATCATGGGCGCCAGCTTCCGTAAAGTGGAACAAATTCTGGCGCTGGCCGGTTGTGATCGCCTGACCATTTCACCAAACCTGCTTGAAGAGCTTAAAGCCAGCAGCGCGCCGGTTGAACGCAAGCTACAACCTTCGTCGCAGGGCAGTAAAAAGCCTGCGCCGCTGACTCAGGCTGAATTCCTCTGGGAACATCATCAGGACGCCATGGCCGTCGAGAAACTGGCCGAAGGCATCCGCCTGTTCGCCGTCGACCAGAAGAAACTCGAAGACATGTTGTCCGCTCAACTGTAATTTCATCCCCCCTTTTTTCGATGGTCGCTGCACAGAATCAGCGACCATTAACCGGAGAAAAATATGCCTTCTCGCAGAGAGCTAGCCAATGCTATCCGTGCACTGAGCATGGACGCCGTCCAGAAAGCAAACAGCGGTCACCCGGGTGCCCCGATGGGCATGGCGGACATCGCTGAAGTGCTGTGGCGTGATTACATGAATCACAACCCGGCCAACCCGAAATGGGCAGACCGCGACCGTTTCATTTTGTCCAACGGCCACGGTTCGATGCTGATTTACAGCCTGCTGCATCTCACCGGCTATGACCTGCCGATGACAGAGCTGGAAAACTTCCGCCAGCTGCATTCCAAAACGCCGGGCCACCCGGAATACGGCTACACGCCGGGCGTTGAAACCACCACCGGCCCGCTGGGTCAGGGCATTGCCAACGCCGTCGGCTTTGCGATTGCAGAACGCACGCTGGCCGCTCAGTTCAACCGTGATAATCACGACATTGTGAACCACCACACCTATGCCTTTATGGGCGACGGTTGCATGATGGAAGGCATTTCCCATGAAGCCTGCTCGCTGGCTGGCACCATGAAACTCGGCAAACTGACCGCGTTTTATGATGACAACGGCATCTCCATCGACGGCCACGTTGAAGGCTGGTTCACCGATGACACAGCTAAACGTTTTGAAGCCTATGGCTGGCACGTGATCCGGGGCGTTGACGGCCACAATTCAGATGCCATTAAAGCGGCGATTGAAGAATCCCATAAAGTCACCGACCGGCCTTCCCTGCTGATGTGCAAAACTGTGATCGGCTTTGGTTCCCCGCATAAAGCCGGTACACACGATGCGCACGGCGCGGCGCTGGGCGCAGACGAAGTGGCGGCAACCCGCAAGGCGCTGGGCTGGAATTATCCGGCGTTTGAAATCCCTCAGGATATTTATGCCGCATGGGATGCCAAAGAAGCCGGTAAAGCCAAAGAAAAAGCGTGGAATGATAAATTCGCGGCTTATGCCAAAGATCATCCTGAACTGGCGGCTGAATTTGAACGTCGCGTCAGCGGCGAACTGCCGGCTAACTGGGAAACCGAAGCGCAGAAATTTATCGAAGAATTGCAGGCTAATCCGGCGAATATCGCCAGCCGTAAAGCGTCCCAAAATACGCTGGAACGCTTTGGAAAAATTCTGCCTGAGTTCCTTGGCGGCTCCGCTGACCTGGCTCCGAGCAACCTGACCATGTGGTCCGGTTCAAAATCGCTCGGTGACGATCTGGCCGGTAACTACATTCATTACGGCGTTCGCGAGTTCGGGATGACCGCAATTTCCAACGGTATCACCCTGCACGGCGGTTTCCTGCCTTATTCCGCAACCTTCCTGATGTTCGTCGAATATGCCCGTAACGCGGTACGTATGGCGGCACTGATGAAAATCCGCAACATATTCGTGTATACCCATGACTCCATCGGTCTGGGCGAAGACGGCCCGACGCACCAGCCGGTTGAACAAATGGCCAGCCTGCGTGTGACGCCGAACATGAGCCTGTGGCGTCCTGCGGATCAGGTCGAATCCGCCATCGCCTGGAAAACTGCGATTGAGCGTAAAGACGGCCCGTCAGCACTGATCTTCTCCCGCCAGAACCTGACGCAACAACCGCGTACTGCCGGACAGCTGGCAAACGTGGCGCGCGGCGGTTATGTGCTGAAAGATTCCGATGGCACGCCGGAAATCATCCTGATTGCGACCGGTTCGGAAGTGGGCATTACGGTTGAAGCAGCGGACAAACTGACGGCAGCGGGCACCAAAGTGCGCGTGGTTTCCATCCCGTCGACCGATGTCTTCGACAAACAAGACGCGGCGTATCGCGAATCCGTACTGCCAAAAGCCGTGACCGCGCGTCTGGCGGTCGAAGCGGGTATTGCAGATTACTGGTACAAGTATGTCGGCCTGAACGGCGACGTTGTGGGTATGACCACCTTCGGCGAATCCGCTCCGGCAGAACTGCTGTTCAAAGAGTTCGGTTTTACCGTGGATAACGTGGTCGCAAAAGCACAGGCACTGCTGAAGTAATCTCCGGTACATTTCCCTCTCTGTAAAAAGAGGGGGAAATGCTGGCTAAAAATCTCACATCTGCCCCCTTCCTGCTTGATGAATCTGCCCCTCTCCGGTAAAGTCCCGTCCCTTCTTTGGCATGGGGATCAATAATGTTTATTGGATTTGACTACGGTACAGCGAATTGCTCAGTCGCAGTGATGCGCGATAATAACGCCCAACTTCTGGCGTTAGAAAATAATGATCCTTATTTACCCTCCATGCTCTGTGCGCCATCCCGTGAAGCTGTCAGCGAATGGCTGAACCGCCACGGACAGGTGCCGACAGGCAGTGATGAAAATCTGGCGCTGCTGCGTCGTAGTATCAGCTTTAACCGCGAGGAAGATATTCCGGTTAACGCCAACAGCGTGAACTTTGGTTTGCAGGCGCTGGCGACCTACATGGAAGATCCGGAAGAAGTGTATTTCGTTCGTTCTCCGAAATCGTTTCTTGGCGCAAACGGCCTGAAGCCACAGCAGATTGCCCTGTTCGAAGATCTGGTTTGCGCGATGATGTATCACATCAAACGTCAGGCAGAATCTGTTTTGCTGGAAAGCATTGAGCAGACGGTAATTGGCCGTCCGATCAACTTCCAGGGCATGGGCGGTGAGGAAGCGAACAGTCAGGCGCAAGGGATTTTACAGCGCGCCGCTGAACGTGCCGGTTTCCGTGATATTGCTTTCCAGTTTGAGCCGGTAGCGGCAGGTCTGGATTTTGAAGCAACCCTGACAGATGAGAAAACAGTGCTGGTCGTCGATATCGGCGGCGGAACGACCGACTGTTCCGTTCTGCTGATGGGCCCGCAGTGGCGTGATAAAGCGGAACGCCAGAACAGCCTGCTCGGCCACAGTGGTTGCCGCGTCGGCGGTAACGATCTGGACATCATGACCGCGTTTAAACAACTGACGCCTCAGTTCGGCATGGGCAGCGAAACGCAAAAAGGTATCGCGATCCCGGCATTACCTTACTGGAATGCGGTTGCAACCAATGATGTTCCTGCACAGCTGGATTTCTACAGCGTGGCGAATGGCCGCATGTTGCGTGATTTGATCCGCGACGCCGCGCAGCCGGATCTCATTAAGCGCCTGCTGAAAGTACAACAACAGCGCCTGAGCTACCGCCTGGTGCGTGCTGCCGAAGAAAGTAAAATTGCCCTCTCCGAGCGCGAAAGCGTCACGGCGGCAATGGACTTCATTGAATCCGGTCTGGCAGAAACCATCAGCCAGCAGCAGCTGAGTGACGCGATTTCTCAGCCGCTGGAACGCATTCAGGAACAGGTTGCTCTGGCACTGGCCAGCAGCGAAATTAAACCGGATGTGATTTATCTGACCGGTGGCAGCGCCCGTTCTCCGCTTTTACGTGCCGCATTGCAGGCACAGTTGCCGGGGATCCCGCTGGTCGGGGGCAATGATTTTGGCTCGGTCACTGCCGGTCTGGCGCGCTGGGCACAAACGCTGTTCCGTTAATTAACGGCTTCACAAAAACAAAAACCGCCTGATGTTAAGGCGGTTTTTTTGTTTATGGCGATACGGCAAATTACGTTTTACAAAGACTTCGTTACCATGCGCTGGCGTCGTTAAGCGTACGGATATCGGCATCATCGAGTTTCAGCGTAGCGGCCTGCGCCAGTTCATTGAGCTGTTGCAGCGAGGTCGCGCTGACAATCGGGGACGTGATGCTCGGACGGGCGATTTGCCAGGCCAGCGCAACCTGACCCGGCTGTGCGCCGTGTTTTTCTGCGACCTGATCCAGCCCCTGCAACACTTTCAGGCCACGTTCGTTCAGGCAACGAGCAACCACGTTTTCGCCACGTTTACTTTTGCTGGCGTCGGCTTTCGTACGGTATTTCCCGGTCAGGAATCCGGCAGCCAGCCCATAGAAATTGATCACGCCAAGGCCATTGTCCGTCACGACTTTTTCCAGCGCTTCTTCATACACTTTGCGGTCGTAAAGATTGTACTGAGGTTGCAGCGTTTCATAACGCGCCAGCCCGTTTTCCTTGCTGACTTTCAGCGCTTCGGCCAGACGTGGCGCGCTGTAGTTGGATGCGCCGATAGCGCGCACCTTGCCTTCTTTGATCAGCGCATCAAACGCGGCCAGACTTTCTGCCAGCGGCGTATCCGCATCATCGTCATGTGACTGATACAAATCGATATAGTCGGTTTGCAGGCGTTTCAAAGAAGCTTCCACCGCTTCTTTGATATAACGTGGCGACAGGCCAACTTTCCCTTCACCCATCGGTTTACCGACTTTTGTCGCCAGAATGATCTGGTCGCGCTTGCCGGTTTTTTTCAGCCAGTTGCCGATAATGGTTTCCGACTCGCCACCGTGGTTGCCTTCGACCCAGCTCGAATACACATCAGCGGTGTCGATAAAGTTAAGTTTATGATCCAGAAGAGCATCGAGCAGATTAAAGGATGCTGCCTGATCGACAGTCCAGCCAAACACATTGCCGCCGAAAGTCAGCAACGGCACCTGAATTCCTGAACGGCCCAGTTCTCTTTTACTCATCATTCTCTCCCTTTGAGAAGGTCAGATTAAACATGCTTTGCGTGCGAACGATTCGTGATCAAAGGTCAACCTTAGCATTTTGATATAAAATGTCAGGCTTAAACTCTATTCTTTATTGTCAGAAGAATTGTCAAAAAATGGGAAAGACTCTCCTTATTTCCTCCATTTTCTGCTGAAGCATTCTGGCTACACTGTAAGCCTGGTCTGAAGGTGGTACTCCCCCTGAAATGCCGCGACAATGATTGTGCTGATGCGAACCCATGAAATCTGAAAACATTGACACCTTACCGCCTTCCGCCCCGCTGCCACCGTCGGTACGCTGGCAATTGTGGATTGTCGCCTTTGGCTTTTTTATGCAGGCGCTCGACACTACGATTGTGAATACTGCGTTACCGTCCATGGCCCGCAGCCTGGGTGAAAATCCTCTGCATATGCATTCGGTGGTGGTCGCTTATGTGCTGACCGTCGCAGTGATGTTGCCCGCCAGCGGCTGGCTGGCGGATAAAGTCGGGGTGAAATGGGTCTTCTTTTCCGCCATCGTTTTGTTCACCGTCGGTTCACTACTCTGCGCGCAGTCCGAAAGTCTGCGCGAACTGGTACTGTCACGTATCGTTCAGGGGATTGGCGGCGCGATGATGGTGCCCGTCGGGCGGCTGACGGTGTTGAAAATCGTTCCGCGCAGCGAATACATGGCCGCCATGACCATGGTCACCCTGCCCGGCCAGGTCGGCCCGCTGCTCGGCCCGGCGCTGGGTGGTTTTCTGGTGCAGTACGCCAGCTGGCACTGGATTTTCCTGATCAATCTGCCTGTCGGTCTGGCCGGTTGTATTGCCACGCTGATGATTATGCCGAATTACAAAATGCAGACACGGCGCTTTGATATCAGCGGCTTTGTCATGCTGGCGGTTTGTATGGCGACGCTCACGCTGGCGCTGGAAGGCAGCCGCAGCATGGGCCTTAGCGCGCTTGAATTAGTGCTGCTGGTGGTCGTCGGTTTAGGCGCGTTAGGCGTTTACTGGATGCACGCCCGCGGCAATCTTTCCGCGCTGTTTTCCCTGCGCCTGTTCCACACGCCAACGTTTAAAATCGGCCTGATCGGCAGCCTGTTAGGCCGCATCGGCAGCGGAATGTTGCCGTTTATGACGCCGGTATTTTTACAGCTTGGGATGGGCTTTACGCCATTCCACGCCGGGCTGATGATGATCCCGATGGTGCTTGGCAGCATGGGGATGAAGCGCGTGGTCGTGCGGCTGGTGAATCAGCTCGGGTATCGCGCCGCGCTGGTGAGCGCCACTTTACTGCTCGCGCTGATTACGCTTATCTTCCCGCTGGTGGCGATTTACGGCGCTGTGTGGATGATTCCGGTGGTGCTGTTCTTCCAGGGCATGGTGAACTCCCTGCGCTTCTCCTCCATGAATACGCTGACGCTGAAAGATTTACCGCCGCGTCTGGCCAGCAGCGGCAACAGCCTGCTGTCGATGATTATGCAGTTGTCGATGAGTCTCGGGGTCAGCGTCGCCGGTTTGCTGATTGGCCTCTTCGCGCATCAGCAGGCCATAACACCTGACAGCAGCACCATGCACACTGCTTTCCTGTATTGCTATATGTCGATGGCGCTGGTGATCGCCCTGCCCGCCTGGGTCTTTTCGAAAGTGCCGCCGGACATGCAGAAAAATGCCGTTATTGATCGCCGCCGTGCCGCGGCCGGATCTCCCGACCCGATGAGAAAATCATGAAACCAGGTATTACCGCCAAACTGTTTATGGCTATTTTCTGCACCTGCGCACTGGTGTTAATCACCATGAACTGGGGCGTACGGATGAGCTTCGAACGGGGCTTTATCGATTACATACGCCAGAGTAATGAATCGCGCGTTGAGCTGCTGGCCGACACCTTGCAAGAGCAGTACAAACTGCACGGCAACTGGGATTTTCTGGAAAAAAATGACCGCCTGATTTATCAGCTGATGCGCTCATTTGATCAGAACAGCAGCCAGAAAATGCCGCCGCAGGGATGGCGGACAAAGTTCTGGATCCTCGACAGCCATGACCGTCGCATCGGCGGTTACGATCAACCGGTTCCTGCTGATCTTCAGGGGCCGCGCCGCGTGATGACCGTTGACGGTGTGATGATAGGCTCGGTGATTTCCACGCCTGCCGAGCGCCTGACCCGCGACGCAGACATCAATTTCGAGCACCAGCAAAGCCGCACCAGCTGGATTATCACGGCGTTTACCGCCCTGCTGGCAGCCGCCGTGACCTGGGTACTTTCGCGGGGAATGCTCGCGCCGGTTAAGCGTCTGGTCAACGGCACGCATCAGCTGGCCGCCGGGGATTTCAGCACGCGCGTTGAAGTCGACAGCGAAGACGAACTGGGCAAACTGGCGCAGGACTTTAACCAGCTGGCGATGACGCTGGAAAAAAACGAGCAGATGCGCCGCGCCTTTATGGCTGATATTTCCCACGAACTGCGCACGCCGCTGGCGGTGTTGCGCGGCGAGCTGGAAGCGATGCAGGACGGCGTGCGCAAAATGACGATGGGGTCGCTGGAATCCCTGCAATCTGAAGTCTCGATCCTCACGAAACTGGTGGATGACTTGCACCAGCTTTCGCTGTCGGATGCCGGTGCGCTGGCGTACCGCAAAGTCGAAACGGACGTGGTGCATCTGATTCAGCTGGCGGAAGCCGGTTCGCGCGACCGCTTCCACAGTAAACAGCTAACCCTGACCAGCCGTCTGCCGGAAAGCGCCGAAGTCTTTGGGGACCCGCAGCGTCTGTCGCAGCTCTTCAATAATTTGCTGGAAAACAGCCTGCGCTATACTGACCCCAACGGCGGCCTGGAAATTCTCGGCGAAATCCGTGATAAATCGCTGCATCTGAATTTCCAGGACAGCGCACCTGGCATCAGTGATGAACAGCTGGTACGAATCTTCGAGCGTTTTTATCGCACCGAGGGCTCGCGCAATCGCGCCAGCGGTGGTTCTGGTTTAGGTCTGGCAATTTGCCAGAATATTGTCGAAGCGCACGGTGGGCAGATAAGCGCCAGCCACTCTCCGGCGGGTGGCGTTCGCATAACGATTGTCCTGCCGCTTTCCATTCCACATGGCCCGAGAAACTGAATGAACGACTCTGTATTGTCCGGCCCTGCGCCGTTAAAAATTCTGATCGTGGAAGATGAACCGAAACTTGCCCAACTGCTGATCGACTATCTCGAAGCGGCGGGTTACGCGACACAATGGTTGCCCGACGGCCACGAAGTGATCGCGCAGGTGAAAACCAATCCCCCGGCGCTGATCCTGCTGGATCTGATGCTGCCGGGAAGCAGCGGCTTATCCATCTGCCGCGATATCCGTCAGTTTTCCGATGTGCCAATCATGATGGTCACGGCAAAAACAGAAGAAATCGACCGCCTGCTCGGGCTGGAAATTGGTGCCGATGATTACATCTGCAAACCTTACAGCCCGCGTGAAGTGGTTGCGCGCGTGAAAGTGATCCTGCGCCGCTGCGTGCGTCCTGACGAACATGTGACCAAAGAGACCGGCCTGCATATTGATGAAGCCCGTTTTCAGGCGACGTTCCAGGGGCATGAGCTTGAGCTGACGCCAGCGGAATTTCGTCTGCTGAAAACGCTGTCGGTCAAGCCCGGTTATGTCTTCACCCGTGAAATCCTGCTTAATAACCTGTATGACGATTACCGCGTGGTAACGGATCGCACCATTGACAGCCACATCAAAAACCTGCGGCGGAAACTTGAATCGCTGGACGGCGAGAAGGCGTTTATCCGCGCCGTCTACGGCGTGGGTTATCGCTGGGAAGCAGAGCCCTGCCATCTGGTGTAACGCGCAGGGTTGAATACCTGAAAGACCGGCAGCGCAGATTTGTAAAGTTACTGAAAGTCTGTCGGCCAGTTCACATTTAATGTCTTAAATACTCCCTTTCCCCGCGAAAAAGTTTCCCTTAACTACACTTATCTCTGGAAAAAACCCTTCTACTGGAGATTACCTTTATGGCTAACGGTCACTATGATCTGAAAAAAGCGAAGAATGGACAGTTTCACTTTAACCTGAAGGCCGGGAACGGAGAGATTATTCTCACCAGCGAGATGTATGCCAGTAAAGCGTCGGCGGAAAATGGCATTTCGTCGGTGCAGGCTAACGCGCCGCATGAGGCTCAATACGAAGTGAAACCGTCAAAAGACGGGCAATTTTATTTTGTGCTGAAAGCGAAAAACCACCAGGTTATCGGTGTGAGTGAAATGTACACCACGGAAAGCGCCGCGAAAAAAGGCATCCTGTCGGTTGTGAAAAACGGGCCAACGGCCGATATCCGCGATCTCACCCAGCAAACTGCCTGATTCCTCCTTTGCGGAGGTTGCGGCATTCTGCGCTGCAACCTCCCGATTCAAAAATTGATCTGACCCCATAAAAGCTGAAATACCCACACTAACCGGCTGCTTTTGATCAACTCAGACGTTACAATTCTGACCTTTCGTCGCCCCGCATCCGGGACGGCCCTGACCTGTGATCAGACTGAGATTGACTATGTTTACCCCCGATTCTTTTGTTCCGGAACTGCTTTCCCCTGCCGGCTCCCTGAAAAATATGCGTTACGCGTTCGCCTATGGCGCAGATGCCGTTTACGCCGGACAGCCGCGCTACAGCCTGCGTGTGCGCAATAACGAATTTAACCACCAGAATCTGGAAATCGGCATTAACGAAGCCCATGCTCTCGGTAAAAAATTCTATGTCGTGGTGAATATCGCGCCGCATAACGCCAAACTTAAAACCTTCATCCGCGATTTACAGCCGGTCATCGACATGGGGCCGGACGCGCTGATCATGTCCGATCCGGGCCTGATCATGATGGTTCGCGAAGCTTTCCCGCAGATGGATATTCATCTGTCGGTACAGGCAAACGCGGTGAACTGGGCGACGGTGAAGTTCTGGAAGCAAATGGGGCTGACGCGCGTGATTTTGTCCCGCGAGTTGTCGCTGGAAGAGATTGCGGAAATCCGCACGCAGGTGCCGGACATGGAAATCGAGATTTTCGTCCACGGCGCGCTGTGTATGGCGTATTCCGGCCGCTGCCTGCTCTCCGGTTACATCAACAAACGCGATCCGAATCAGGGAACCTGTACCAACGCCTGCCGCTGGGAATATAAAGTTCAGGAAGGCAAAGAAGACGCCATCGGCAATATCGTGCATCAGTACGAACCGATCCCGGTTCAGCAGGTCGACGCGCCGGAACCGACGCTCGGCATCGGTCAGCCGACGGATAAAGTGTTTATGCTCGAAGAAGCCATGCGTCCCGGCGAATACATGAGTGCATTCGAAGATGAACACGGCACGTACATCATGAATTCCAAAGACTTACGCGCCATTCAGCATGTTGAAGCGCTGACCAAAATGGGTGTGCATTCCCTGAAAATTGAAGGCCGCACCAAGTCATTTTATTACTGCGCGCGTACCGCACAGGTTTACCGCCGCGCCATCGACGACGCCGTTTCCGGAAAACCTTTCGACCCGACGCTGCTTTCCACCCTCGAAGGGCTGGCGCATCGCGGCTATACCGAAGGTTTCCTGCGCCGCCATACCCATGACGCGCAGCAAAACTACGAATACGGTTTTTCCGTCAGCGACCGTCAGCAATTTGTCGGCGAATTCACCGGCAACCGCGTGGACGGTTGGGCTGAAATCGACGTGAAAAATAAATTCAGCGTTGGCGATAGCGTGGAAATGATGACGCCACAGGGTAATATTCAGTTCAAGCTTGAAGCGCTGCGCAACAAGAAAGGCCAGCCGACGGAAGTCGCGCCGGGTAACGGGCATATTGTGTATGTCGCCCTGCCGGAAGACATCAGCCTGGAATTCGCCATTCTGCTGCGAAATCTGGAAGAAACGGATACACGCAATCCGCACCTGAAATAAGGCTTTTAGTGAAAATAAGAATCCGGTCACAACTCTTTTAATTTAAGTTGGCTAATATGCATTCGCAATTTACTTCGAATGCAAAATAATGCACCGGACTACACTAGGAACCACCTCCTTGGCCAGCTCAATCTCCCTTGAGCTGGCTTTTCTTTTTGTATTCAATCTCTTTCTTTTTTCCTGTTATTGAGAAGAATAACGTTTTACTTTCCCTTCACTTTAATTAACTCCCGCCCGATAAATACGCCATTTTTTGAATTAATTTAACCGAAATTATTTAACAGGCGATTAAATTATTAAGTGATTAATCCGATAGCCAAATACGGTCTTTATCATCTATTGTTAAAGCCTATGAATGATAAGGAGATGATATGAAGGACACGGGCGCTGCACTGCTGATCTTAAACGGAAAAGGGGCAGGGAATGAAGAACTGCGGGAAGCCGTCGGTGCGCTGCGTGAAGAAGGCGTGAAACTTAGCGTGCGCGTCACCTGGGAATACGGAGACGCCGCGCGCTATGTGGCAGAAGCCGTAGAGCTGGGCTGCGAGACGGTGATTGCCGGTGGCGGTGATGGCACGATCAACGAAGTCGCGGGCGCGCTGGCCCAGCTTGGCGCAGATGCACCGGCACTCGGTATTATCCCGCTGGGCACGGCCAATGATTTCGCGACAGGCTGTAATATTCCGCTCTCACCGGAACAGGCGCTTCAGCTGGCGGTGAAAGGCCGCGTCGTGGATATCGATCTGGCGAAAGTAAACGACCAGCACTTCTTTATTAACATGGCGACCGGCGGATTTGGCACGCGGATCACCACCGAAACGCCGGAAAAACTGAAAGCCGCACTGGGTGGCGTTTCCTATTTTATTCACGGACTTTTACGTCTTGATACGCTGAAAGCGGACAGCTGCGAAATCAAAGGGCCGGATTTCAGCTGGCAGGGCGACGCGCTGGTCATCGGTATCGGCAATGGCCGCCAGGCCGGTGGCGGGCAGCAAATTTGCCCGGACGCGCTGATTAACGACGGTCTGTTGCAGCTGCGTTTGCTGGCCTCCGAAGAGCTGTTGCCCTCTTTCCTGCGCAGCCTGATCAACAACGAAGAGAATAAGAACATCGTTTCCGCCAGTCTGCCGTGGCTGGAAATCAACGCGCCGCACGACATGACGTTCAATCTCGACGGCGAGCCGCTGACCGGAAAACGGTTCCGCATCGAAGTTCTTCCCAACGCGATTCAGTGCCGTCTGCCGCCAAACTGCGAGTTACTCGGCTAATTCCCCGAATTTCCCCTGCCCTGACTGCTCATTCTCTGTACTGTGATCTGCCTTACAGTACAGAGGAAATTTGCGTTTATTTTTGTGATCCCTTCCGATAAATCCTGATCCACATACTTGTATGGTAGATGCCAGTTGCCTAGTTTTATTCTGCTGACGCCAACGGATTTTTTATTCCTGAACGTCTGCGGCATCCCAATAAGTTTGTTTTCACGACTCTTACTTATCCGATATCGCCAAAAATAATACGGAACACAGGGGTATTATGATTAATCATCATAAAGAAAGACCGATATCACTCAAAAATATGCTGGCCTATGGCGGAGGAGATTTCTTCGGCGGTGGTTGTTTTGCGGTATTAGGTTTATGGATTATGTTTTTCTATACCACCTACGCCGGATTAAGCCCGGCGGAGGCCGGTGCTGTTATTGCTTCTGCCCGGTTGCTGGATGCATTTTTCGATCCGCTGATGGGATATGTGACCGATAATTTTTACCGTAATCCTCTGGGTAAAAAGTATGGCCGCCGCGGGTTCTTCTTCTTATTTGGCGCTCCGCTGATTATGGTGACCTACATTATTATGTGGATCAGCGGCATGGGATTCTGGTATTACCTGCTGACGTATATTTTATTTTACGCAGCTTACACGCTGGCGATTGTGCCTTATGAAACGCTGGCGGCTGAAATGACCTCCAGTTTTAAAATGCGCACCAAACTCACCGGCGTCAGAATGTTCTTTTCAACCGGCGCGGCAATATTAGCCGCCTGGCTTCCGGGACGAATTATTGCGTATCTCGGAGAAGATTCGTCTTCATCATTTCTGATTATGGGCGTGATATTTGGCGTGCTGTTCGCCGTGGTGATCCTGCTGCTCTATTTCTACACCTGGGAACGCCCGATCCCCGTTGATGTGGCCACGCCGAAATTGTCTTTCCGCCGTGACATGAAGCACCTGTTTAAATCCCTGGTTTCCACCATGAAAGTGCGGACTTTTCGCCAGCACGTCGGGATGTATCTGGGCGGTTATGTCGCGCTGGATGTCCTCGGTGCCGTTCTCGCTTACTACATTATTTTTGTCCTCGGGCAAAATGCCGTAACGGCGTCCAATGCGATGACGCTTATGACGCTGATTCAGTTTGTCTGCGTGGCCTTATTTATTTTCCTGTGTATGAAATTAGGTAACGGCTCAGCGTATCGGATTGCACAACTCTTTATGCTGGCGAGCGTCGGGTTATTTTTATCTATTCATCTGCTGCAACTGCCTTTTAATATGGCACTGATTTATCTCTCCGTTATTTTAATGGGCGTCGGACGTTCCGGGACCAGTTATGTCTGCTGGAATATCTACAGTTTTATTCCTGATGTCGATGAAATGCTGACAGGGAAACGCCGAGAAGGTATTTTCGCCGGCGTGATGACTTTTGTGCGGCTTTGTTGAATAAATCGAACTTTTGGCCGTAATCAGGATCAGATCACCACATTCCCGATCCTGTAGCG
>NZ_JAEMGT010000054.1:0-40247 GCF_017655185.1 Rahnella sp. ChDrAdgB13
GTCCGAGTGGACTCGAACCACCGACCCCCACCATGTCAAGGTGGTGCTCTAACCAACTGAGCTACGGACGCATCGTTTTCTTCGGTGTCAGCCAGTGTCGGCGACGGGGACGAATATTAGCGACCTCTCTGAATGCTGGCAAGGGAAAAAAGACATTTTACTGTCATATTGTGAGTGATTGCCGAGCGAATGCGCATTGCGTTGTTTTTTTAGGCATAACGGCCGGTCAGATGACGAAATTTTCCGCGCGCTGCATCACATTCGCCGCGCGCGGAATTTCAAACCATGCAATCCCAAATCAGATCAGCGGCCTGCTTTTTGTAAAATAGTAAATGAGGGTTGTTTTTGTAACCAGCGCATACGAAACGTCATCATGACCGCCGCAAAAGTCAGACCCAGAATGAAGCCGCACCAGAATCCGCTTGGCCCCATTTGCGGCACCAGCAGATCAGTCAGCCCGAGCACATAGCCCACCGGCAATCCCAGCACCCAATACGCGACAAACGTAATATAGAAGATCGAACGCGTATCTTTATATCCGCGCAGTACGCCGCTGCCGATCACCTGAATTGCATCTGAAATCTGGAACAGTGCGGCAAATATCAGCAGGTGAGACGCAAGCGTCACCACTTCGACATTGTCATTATAAAGTGACGCGATATGTTCACGGAAAATGATGGCGGCCATGCTTGTACAACAGGCCATCATAATGCCGGTCAGAATACTGGTGTAAGCCGCCACTTTGGCGCCTTCTACCGAAGATTCACCGAGCCGCGAGCCAACGCGGATCGTCGCAGCAACGCCCAGCGAAAGGGGGATCACAAACATCAGTGAGCCAACATTAAGTGCGATCTGATGGCTGGCGACGGCCACGATGCCTAGCGGTGAAACCAGCAGAGCGACAATCGCAAACAGCGTCACTTCAAAGAACAGCGCCAGCGCAATTGGCATCCCGAGCTGAATCAGACGGCGCAGCGTCGGCCAGTCAGGTTTTGCAAAGCGGGAAGGGGCAACGATATCGCGCATCGTATAATTGCGGCGCACGTAAAATCGCATCATGAAGAACATGACCCAGTAAACCGTGCCGGTTGCCACACCACAACCCACGCCGCCGAGGGCCGGCGCGCCAAATTTCCCGTAGATGAAAATGTAGTTAACGGGAATATTCACCAGCAGCCCGATAAACCCGAAGACCATACCGGGTTTCGTTTTTGACAAGCCTTCGCACTGATCGCGCAATACCTGAAAGAATAAATAACCCGGCGCACCCCACATGATGGCGTGCAAATATCCGACAGCTTTTTCTCTCAGTTCAGGATCGATGTTGTGCATCAGGCCGATGAGATGATCACATTGGGACAAGACGACAATGATCAGCACGGAAACGCCTGAAGCCAGCCAGAATCCCTGCTGGATCTGATGGCCGATTTTTTCGCGGCGACCGGCGCCGTTCAGATGAGCAACCGTGGGCGTCAGTGAAAGTAATAAACCATGGCCGAATAGAATCGCGGGCAGCCAGATGGAGGTGCCGACGGCAACCGCAGCCATATCGGTGGCACTGACTGAACCGGCCATAATGGTATCGACAACGCCCATGGCGGTCTGAGCGACCTGCGCAAGGATGACCGGGATCGCAAGCGCCAACAATACCCGCGCCTCTGCAAGGTACTTCTGCACTGATACACCTTTTTTGTTGATTATATTGAATAAAAAACGCCACGCGTGAAGGCATTTAAGAGCGGAAAATAGCCAGAAGATTGTACATCTTCAATATTTTTAAGCAAACAATGCTGTTAATGACCGGTTAAATAATGAAATCCGTCAATACCAGACTATTTTTGTCCGCAGAGATTTGGCTTTCATTTAATTCTGCGGCAAACTGACCTTAGCGTCGTCTTAATACAGCAGATTTAAACATTGAGGAATAGGCTATGTTTACCGGAATAGTTCAGGGAACCGGAACGGTCGTGTCCATTGACGAAAAACCGAATTTCCGTACCCATGTAGTGCGCCTGCCTGAGGATATGCTTGATAACCTCCAGTTGGGGGCTTCTGTCGCGCACAACGGTTGTTGTCTGACTGTCACAGAAGTGAAGGGGGATTTAGTCAGTTTCGATCTGATGAAAGAAACCCTGCGTCTGACCAATCTCGGCGATCTGAATGTTGGCGATCAGGTCAATCTGGAGCGCGCTGCGCGTTTTAATGACGAAATTGGCGGGCATTTAATGTCCGGACATATTATTTGTACTGCCGAAGTGGCGAAGATTCTGACGTCAGAAAATAACCGTCAAATCTGGTTCCGCATGCCGCATGAAGATTTAATGAAATATGTTTTACATAAAGGGTATATCGGGATTGATGGTATCAGCCTGACCATCGGGGAGGTGACCCGCACCCGTTTTTGTGTGCATTTAATTCCTGAAACGCTGCAAAGAACCACGCTGGGCACTAAGCGTCTCGGGGATAAAATTAATATTGAAATTGATCCGCAAACGCAGGCCATCGTTGATACGGTTGAACGTGTGCTGGCCAGTCGCGAAGCCGCAATCGCCACTGCGCAGGCGATGAACGAAAAGGCTGAATAATCATTTTCAGCACGCGCGTTAACAAGAACCAAAAAGAAAAACCAAAAAGAAAACCGGACATGAACGTCCGGTTTTTTGCTTTTAAAGCGTGGTAAAAGAATTCTGCGAATTAGCGCGGCACGCGCATCCCGCCATCCACACCTTCAGGGCTGAACACAACTTGCCAGAGCTGAATATCACGGGCTCTGAAAGCACCTGCACAGGCATTCAGATAATAGGTGAACATCCGGTGAAAGCGGTCGCCGTAACGCTCTGCCAGTTCAGGCCAGTGTTTCTGGAAACGTTCATTCCAGGCCATCAGAGTACGATCATAATCTGCGCCGATATTGTGCCAGTCTTCCATCACAAATAATGATTCGCTGTTTCGAGCAATTTGCTGGACAGACGGCAGGCAGCCGTTTGGAAAGATATATTTATCTATCCACGGATCGACACTCAGATCTGTTTTGTTAGAACCGATGGTGTGCAGCAGGAAAATGCCGTCAGGTTTGATGTTACGTCGGGCGACATTAAAGTAGGTCTCATAATTTTTGGGGCCCACATGTTCGAACATACCGACGGAAACAACACGGTCGAACTGATCGTTAAGATCGCGGTAATCCTGTAGCAAAATGGTGACGTCCAGGCCTTCGCAGCGTTTCTGGGCCAGCTTTTGTTGCTCGGCAGAAATCGTAACGCCAACTACGCTGACGCCATAATTGCGGGCTGCAAACTCAGATAATCCACCCCAGCCGCAGCCGATATCGAGCAAACGCTGGCCCGGTTTCAGTTGCAGTTTATCGCAGATCATTTTGAGTTTAGCTTCCTGCGCTTCTTCAAGCGTCGTGGCATCTTTCCAGTAGCCGCAGGAATATTGCATATACGGGTCGAGCATCAGGGTAAATAAATCATTACCCAAATCGTAATGTTCTTTCCCGACGATCCACGCCCGTTTACGGGACTGCAGATTGGTGAGGCGTGCTGCTGCGATACGTAGTGTGTCTTTAAAATGGTGGGGGAGTTTATTTTCCAAACCGGCACGGAGAACGCGCTGGAAAAATATATCAAGGCGCTCGCATTCCCACCAACCATCCATATAACTTTCACCCAGACCCAAAGAACCTTCCTGTAAAACACGCTTGAAGAAGTCAGTGTTTTTTACTTTAAGGTCGAAAGGGCGATTACCGTTAACCTGGATGTCTGCCGTAGCCAGCATTTCACTGACTATCCGATACCACTGATTGTCCTGAATGCTTTGGTCTTCTATACACGATGAACTCATAGCTTCTCCATCACTTTCTCTTCTGACTTATTAACCTGCCGGGAAAAGCAAAGGCTATTTTTGCAGGTCTTTATGAGAACAGACGACTTGCGCCACGTCCGATATTCGACACCAACAGAGGAAATTAGAAGAACGCCTGCACACAAAATGTGGGCAGGAAAATCATCCTTGAAAAACGAACCAGAATAAATAGTGTGACGCGAACCTCGCGCCGATGCTAACTATGTAATAAAAGTATTGTAAAAATGCTATTTTATTGGGTTCAGTTGAGTATAGGCTCGCTGGCTGGCATTCTCAATAGTTAATCACTACGAATGTAAATGTCCATTAAGTGATTGTTACGTAAAGTCATTATCACTATTAGTTTGCATTCCGTGCCTGCTGTTTCTGCACCGGTTCCTGTTCACCGGATTGCACTTCTTCCTGACGCAGTGACAGCCAGCGGCCTAAAACTACCAACAGTAGTGTAGACAGCATCGTGGTGACTGTCGCCATGAGTGGTTGCACAATAAATGCGGAAACCAGCAAACTCGCGAGGAAACATAGACCCAACTGCAGTGTATTTTGCAACGCCGCGGCCTTACCTGTATTAGCAGGAAATGGCATTAATGCATTTGCGACGACAATGGGATAAATCGCGCCATTCACCAAAGCCATCAGGCAGAACGGAATTAACAGACTCACCAGACTCGCATCAGTAAATATAGCCACGCCGAACAAACCCGCCACACTGACGCCATAACCTGCCAGCAGCCACGGCAGGATCTTATTCCCATCCGTTTTGCTGATCAGCACACGACACCCAAAACCGCCCAGAAGGAAAGCAATGGTCTGTGGAACATAGCTCAGGCCAATCACACCCGGCGAATACCCCATGTCGCTGAGAATAAACGGGGAACCAGTCAGCCACGCGAAAAAGCCGGCAGAGCAGGCGGCATAAATCATCACGTTACCGCTGTAAACCCGGGAAGCGAGAAGTTTCGCGAAACCGGTTTTATCAGCAGGAGCATGAACCTCTGGCGCATTTTCGCGCAGTGTGGACGTGGTGATAAGCAAGATAACGGCTACGGCGGTCAGCAGAACGAAAATCGCTTCCCAGTCAAAATGGTTGAGAACCCAGGCGCCCAGCAAAGGTGCCAGAGCAGGGGAAAGCGCAACCAGTGGCATGATGCTGGCAAAGGTTTTTTTAGCAACATCGGCAGAAAAGCGATCTACCACCAGCGCCTGCCAGGTGACGGCGGCGGCACAGACGCCGACAGCTTGCAGGAAACGCAGCGCCAGCAGGGCGCGGACATTCTCAACCCATAGCACGCCCAGACAACCGACGACAAAGAGCGCTAAGCCAATCAGCAATACCGGCTTGCGGCCAATCTTGTCGGACAACGGCCCCCACAACAGCTGACCGATGGCAAAGCCGCCAAGGAAAATACTCAGGCTGGCGCTGATCATGCCCGGGCTGGTCATCAGGCTGCTTTGCATCGCGCTGAAGGCCGGAAGGTACATATCGGTCGCTAAAAAGCCAAGCATGCTCAGCCCGGCAAGATAGAGCATAAATCCAAGTGAGGGTTTCATTATTGTCTCTTTAATTTATTTATTGCAGATGATTTGACGCGGAAATCGTATCGGATGCGGAGTTTAACGCTTTGATAACAGGCTTGTGAAACGCTAATATTTGCAATCTGCTATCAAAAATATTGAAGGCTAAACGATGTGGTCAGAATATGCACTTGAAGTGGTCGATGCCGTCGCCCGAACAGGCAGTTTTAGCGCTGCCGCGCAGGACTTGCACCGGGTTCCTTCTGCCATCAGCTACACCGTTCGCCAGCTTGAACAATGGCTGGCCGTTCCGTTGTTTGAACGCAGACATCGCGACGTTATTCTGACTCCTGCCGGTAAAGTTTTTGTCGACGAAGCGCGGGTTCTGACAAAAAAAATGATAGCGACCCGCCGCCAGTGTCAGCAGGTCGCCAATGGCTGGCGCGGAGAATTACGGGTGGCCGTTGACCGTATCGTTAAACCTGCGCGGACACGGCGGCTGGTGCTGGATTTCTATCGCCATTTCCCTGATACCGAACTCATCATTCATTCGGAAGTCTTTAACGGTGTCTGGGACGCGCTGGTCGACGGGCGGGCGGATGTCGCCATCGGCGCGACGCGGGCGATCCCCGTCGGTGGACGGTTCAATTTCCGCGATATGGGTTTTATGGACTGGCATTGTGTGGTTAGCGCGCAACATCCGCTGGCCCAGACGCAGGGAATACTGAGTGACGATCAGTTACGGCCTTATCCGGCGCTTTGCCTGGAAGATACATCGCGGACATTGCCGAAACGCGATACCTGGACGCTGGATAACCAGCGGCGGCTGGTGGTTCCCGACTGGACGTGTGCATTGGAATGTCTGAACGAAGGTTTATGTGTTGGCATGATGCCGGTTCACCGCGTGACACCCTGGATTGAACAGCAAAAATTACAGGTACTGTCGCTGGAAAATACCTTTCCGGACAGCCCGTGCTGCCTGACGTGGGATCAGAGCAATCCGTCGCCTTCGCTGGCCTGGCTGCTTGAATACATGGGAGACACGGAAACGATGAACCGGGAATGGTTGCGCGACTGAGAAAAAAACGCCTGCGGGACAGGCGTTTATTGAAAGTTAACGGCGGTAATCGCGGTACGGGCCGTCGGCTACGGAACGGCGCTCAACCAGTTTGGGATGCACTTCAATAGTCTGCGACTCTTCGCGTTTGCTGATAATTCTGTCCAGCAGCATGGTAAAGGCCATTTCGCCCAGACGTTCTTTTGGCTGATGAACTGTCGTCAGTGCCGGTGAGAAATAGCGCGCGTTACGCACGTTATCATAGCCAATCACGGAAATATCCTGCGGTACGCGCAGGCCCAGTTCATCGGCGGCACAGATTGCCCCCATCGCCATCACGTCACCGCCACAGAATACAGCCGTCGGGCGGTTTTTCTGCATCAGAATTTTGTGCATGGCCTGATAGCCCGATTCCGGCTCAAAGTCGCCCTGAACGACCCATTCTTCACGAAGAGGAATATTGGCTTCCGTCAGTGCTTTCACAAAGCCCTGGAAACGGCCGCCGCCGGTGTTTCGCGCCAGTTGCCCAGGGATCACGCCGATATCGCGATGACCGCGTTCAATCAGATAACGTCCGGCCATATAGCCGCCTTCAAACGCGTTATCGATAATGCTGTCGGTGAAATTCTTACGCGCTTCGCCCCAGTCCATCACAACCATCGGGATAGAGCGGTATTCTTCAAGCATATTCAGCAATTCGTCCGGATACTCCGCGCACATCACAAGTAAACCGTCGACGCGTTTTTGCGCCAGCATTTGCAGGTAGGCCTGTTGCTTCTCCAGATTATTGTGTGAGTTACACAAAATCAGCGTATAGCCTTTTGAGAAACAGCTGTTCTCCACGGCCTCAATCACTTCGGCGAAGTAGGGCGCTTCACTGGACGTTGCCAGCAGACCGATCGTTTTGGTGTTATTGACCTTCAGGCTGCGTGCCACAGCGCTGGGAGAATAGTGCAACTCTTTGATTGCAAGGAGAACCGCGGCTCGGGTTTCTTCGGCGACGAAACGGGTTTTATTGATGACGTGCGACACGGTTGTGGTGGAAACGCCAGCGCGCTTTGCGACATCTTTAATCGTTGCCATGTAAAAAATGACTCCTGTGCTCACGTGTTTCAGCACGTTAGCATTATGTTAATCGTTTGCTTGCGTGGATTTAACTGCTGACTTCGAAAAGGGCAGTGAAATCGTTGGGTGGATTCTTCAGAGTGAGGCGTGAAATGCTCTCGGGTGAAATCGACCGGCACACAGGCGTGGTAACCGACAATTTTCACTTATAATGCAGGAAAGTGGAAGTAAAATTGTCATGAACCTGGTGTCATTCAGCACAAGATTTTCAATGCGAATTATGAGAAAATGCGTTGGCACACATTCAGTGTGGCTATACGAACGCCACAATTTGATCCGTAAGGGGGTTTAATGGACAGCAACCTGAAATTTTCTTTGATCACTACGGTCTGCGCTTTGCTCGTGATTATTGCTTTCAGTTTCACCGCAGTGATGAACTGATTTGCGCGAAAGCCGCAATAAAAAGGGCGATTACCTATAACAGGAATCGCCCTTTTCAATTTTACGCAGTCACCCATTCCGCCGATACTCTTCCCTGCAGAAACTCTTCGTTAAATGCTATTCAATGGCTGATTAGCGAAACTTCAGACTTAACGAATTGTTTATTATCGGATCGTCTTAGGGGTCATTACCCGTCGTGCGCCTACATAATGATCTTGCCAGTAATCGTCACCCAGTGAGGTGATCTTAATGTCTTCGCCGGTGCGCGGTGACTGGATAAACTTCCCGTTTCCTACGTAAACACCGACATGGTCTGCGGCGCCGCGGTTATTAATCCGGAAGAAAACCAGATCGCCGGATTCTAATTCACCCCGTTTGACCGGGGCCGCATCGCGCAAGTGGTACATTTCATTCGCTGTGCGGGGCATTTTAATACGGATCAAATCTTTGTATGCGTAGTAAACCAGTCCGCTGCAATCGAAACCTGTATTCGGTGACGTTCCGCCCCAGCGGTAAGGTTTGCCGACCTGGTGCATCAGCTTGGTCATCGCGGTTTGTTGTGCGTGCTGATAACGTTTCTTGTGTGTTGCGCTGAGCGTTATCGGTTTACTGTCTTCTTCACGTAACTTTTTGCCTTTGCGGTGGCGGCCATACGCTTCTTTTTTACTGGCCTTTTCACTGCTGTTTTTAGCGAGAGAGCGGGTTTTCGTTTCCTTCCCTGCTTTCGCCTCGGCCCGGGTTGTCTTGAGTGTTTTTTCTTTTTTACTCTCGGCCCGCGTCTTTTTTACTGTTTTTTCAGAAGACGTCTTTCGCTTAACCAGTTCGGTACTTTTGACTTTCTTCTTCGAATTTTTTTCCTGAGTTTTAGGTTCTGAAACCGGCGCGACTTTGGTTTTCTTGCTGGTTTTCGCGGCTGCCGTTTTTCGCTTTCGGCGTTCTTCCGGCGTGACCTGGTTAACATGACTCTTTCGCTGGTCGGCAGCGACACGAGTCTGTGGCGACGCATGAGCCATATTCAGAAACAGCTGGGTAAAGAGCAGCACAAAAAGCGTGAACAGTAAGCGCATAGCTTCGTTACCATGAGTGGTAGGGTTAAACATCAGGGATGTCAGAGTATTGCCTAAAAGAACGAGACAAAACAGCACGAATTGCCTCGATTCTAGATCATATTGTGAGAAAAAGTTAATAGCTTTTTTTATGTCGAAATAACCGCCATTTTTAGTCAAAAAAATAACCACTTTTCATCATGTTATTATTTAAGTTAAAGAATGGGATTTTGCAAATCTGACATTATCGTGGAACGGCAAAAATGTTATTCTCGATGAATCTTTAAATATGTGAACCTGAACGCAAGCGCAAAAGATTGTTTAGCGAAATGCCAGTATTGAGAAAGACCCCACAAAAATTGGCGTTTTTATCTGGTGGCAGCCATCGTTACAATAGAAAGCATTGTGATTGCACACCGTCTCTGTGTGCTGCGCGTGAAGAGTAATGACCGTGACAGCCTGTACCGGCTTGAGGAAGCAAGAAATGACCACTCCAACGATTGAAAAAATTCAGAAGCAAGTTTCTGAAAACCCGATTCTGCTGTACATGAAAGGTTCTCCAAAACTGCCAAGCTGCGGTTTTTCAGCACAGGCTGTTCAGGCGCTGTCTGCGTGTGGCGAGCGTTTCGCTTACGTTGATATCCTGCAGAACCCGGATATCCGTGCTGAGATGCCAAAATTTGCTAACTGGCCAACGTTCCCGCAGCTGTGGGTTGATGGTGAGCTGGTTGGCGGTTGCGACATCGTGGTTGAGATGTTCCAGCGCGGTGAACTGCAACAGCTGATCAAAGAAACGGCTGAGAAATACAAATCCTCTGAAGAGTAATTCAGGGCGATTCAGAAATACCGTCAGCCTGACCCGGGGTTACCGGTAAAAAAAGAGCGACATTATGTCGCTCTTTTTATTTGTCATTTCGACTGCATGAAAGCCGCGAAAATTATTGCTGATTTTCTTCCGGTGCTTCTTCCACTTCGTTTTCATCCGCAGACAGTGCCAGCGGCCAGCCGCCGAGGCGTTTCCAGCGATTCACCAGCTCGCAAAACAGTTCTGCTGTGCGTTCAGTGTCGTACAGGGCGGAATGCGCCTGACTGCTGTCAAACACGATACCGGCGCTGATACAGGCCTTCGCCAGCACGGTTTGCCCGAGCACCAGCCCGCTTAACGCGGCGGTATCAAAGGTGGCAAACGGATGGAAAGGATTGCGTTTTAGCCCCGCACGTTCGGCGGCGGCCATCAGGAAACTGTGGTCAAAATTGGCGTTATGCGCCACGATAATCGCCCTGTTACAGTTCTGTTCTTTCATCCCTTTACGGATAACTTTGAAAATCTCGTGCAGCGCTTCGTATTCACTGACCGCACCACGCAACGGGTTGGTCGGATCAATACCGTTGAAAGCCAGCGCTTCCGGCACCAGCACCGAGCCTTCGAAAGGCTCAACGTGGAAGTGTACGGTTTCGTCGCTTTGCAGCCAGCCGTCCTCATCCATTTTCAGCGTGATCGCGGCAATTTCCAGCAGGGCATCAGTTTTGGCATTAAATCCGGCGGTTTCCACATCAATCACCACGGGATAAAAACCACGAAAACGACCTTTCAGGGCGTTAATGTCACTATTCTCGGCCATTAGCTTCTTAATCTTCATCGAATTCAGCGCGCATTATGACAAATTTTGTCACCCGTTACAGGGGCACGGAGAAATTGGCAATAAAAAAGGGCGCATCAGCGCCCCTGTCAGTGGTTAAGGCCATTATTGCAAAGGATTAATTTCCCAGACCCTGACCGGCATGTTTGGATTCGATCAATTCAATTTTGTAGCCATCAGGATCTTCCACGAACGCGATGATGGTTGAACCGCCTTTAACCGGGCCCGCTTCACGCGTCACTTTACCGCCCGCATTACGGATGTCTTCGCAAGTTTGCGCAACGTTATCTACGCCCAGCGCGATGTGACCATAGGCGGTACCGATGTCGTAGCTGTCTACGCCCCAGTTGTAGGTCAGCTCGATCACGGCGCCTTCACTTTCTTCGGTGTAACCCACGAAGGCCAGTGAATATTTGTACTCTGTATTTTCGCTGGTACGCAGCAGTCGCATGCCTAAAACGTCAGTATAAAAGCTGATTGAACGCGGCAGATCGCCGACGCGAAGCATGGTATGGAGTAAACGCATAATTTCCTCTTTATTCGCAGCATGATGATGATTATTTCAAGCCTAACTGATAGTGACCGGTTTGTCCGTAAAACGGCAATCAGTTGCTGAATGAGTGACCAAAAAAAGCGGCAACCGGAGGGCATCGGCTGCCGCAAAGAAGGTGTAAAAATTTATTATTGATTACAGCGTTGGGTAATCGGTATAGCCCTGAGCACCGCCGCCGTAGAAGGTTTCAGGTTTTGGTTCATTGAGTGGCGCATGTGATTTCAGGCGCTCGACCAGATCCGGGTTGGCGATGTAGCTGCGGCCAAACGCCACGGCATCGATGTAACCTTTTTCGATCAGCTCTTCGCCTTTTTCTGCGGTATACGCACCGGCACCGACAATCACGCCCTGATAATGCGCGCGGATCACTTCGCGGAATTCTGTGGTGTAAGGTTTGCCGCCCGCCCAGTCAGGTTCTGAAATGTGCAGGTAGGCCAGTTTACGTTTGTTAAGTTCATCCAGCAGATAGATTGCCGCTTCTTCCTGATCCTGACCGTTGTCGAGGCCGTTGAACGGGCCCATCGGGGAAATACGGATACCGACGCGATCAGCTCCGATGGCGTCAATGGCGGCGTCTACCACTTCGAGCGTCAGGCGCGTACGGTTTTCAATGCTGCCGCCGTACTGGTCTTCACGCAGGTTAGAGGCCGGAGACATGAACTGGTGCAACAGATAACCGTGCGCCGCGTGCAGTTCGATGTAATCGAAACCGGCTTCTGCTGAACAGGCTGCTGCGTGACGGAAATCATTCACAATGCCTGGGATTTCACTCAGCTCCAGCGCGCGCGGTGTCGGGCAATCGACGCGAATGGCGTGGCCTTGCTCATCACGCAGGCTGGTACGCGTATTAGGATTGACCGCTGAGGGCGCAACCGGCGTCTGGTTGTCAGGCTGAACGCTGTTGTGCGAAATGCGGCCGGTGTGCCAAAGCTGTACGGCGATGTGGCCGTTTTTCTGATGCACGCCGGCAACAATTTTTTTCCAGGCCGCAACCTGTTCCGGCGTGTGCAGGCCGGGTGCGCCCGCGTAACCTTTCGCCTGGAAGGAAACTTGTGTCGCTTCGGTGATGATAAGGCCGGAGCTGTGGCGCTGTGCGTAATATTCACCCATCAGCGGCGTCGGGATATCACCCGGTTCAATGCTGCGCAGGCGGGTCAGTGGAGCCATAAACACGCGGTTTGGCAGAGTGTTTTTACCAACAACAAGAGGGGTGAAAAGCTTAGTCATTTTGAGTAACTCCGAAATTATGGGATTGATCGGTATGACATTATGGAGCGTACTCCCCGCATACGACCGTTTATTCATGGCTCTTTCTATCGTATCCGGGGCGCTTGTGACTACGCGCACGGTGCCTTTTCGAAAAAACTTACCCTGCGTAGTATCACTGTGCGGGCGAAAAATGAAGAAAAAAGAGCCGGCGGGTGCCGGCAGAGGTGAGGGCAAACATCTGTTTTCTTATCGATGTCGGGGAAACAGTAGGGCTGTTTTCAGACAGAATATACAGCCACGCGTAAGGTAGCAGCGCCGTGTTGCAGATATTTGAAGATTGAGACATCGGGCGATAAATCATCTTGCGGGATGGCGAGAAAACGTCTTGAATAAAAGTTCACCGTTATTTGCGGAGGGCGTGTGGCCCAGCAGCTTGAGTTTTTCGACATCCCCAGTCCGTGCCGTGGAATTTGTCAGGCCGATGAACGTGGTTATTGCCGTGGTTGCCTGCGCAGCCGCGAAGAACGTTTTGGCTGGATGAAAATGACCGATGCGGAAAAACGCCACGTGCTGCGCTTATGTCAGCAACGTTTAGCGCGCCAGCAACGTGCCGGAAAACAGCCGGACGAACCGCTGCCGGAACAACCCGAACTGTTCTGAATACGTAACGCAGATTGTCAGGGTCGTGATGGCGGTCTGTTTCTTTGCAATTCTTCCGCTTCGCATCAATACAGCATCACAGACGTTGTGTATTCTGTCGCTTGAAAATACGAAAAACTTAAGGGAATCATAATGGAAGCACGTACTCCGATTTCGCCGCAAGGCCCGGTTTTTTCAAAACTGATTTGCGGTTACTGGCGTCTGATGGAATGGAATATGACGCCGCAGCAGGTTCTGGCGTTTATGGAGCAGCATATCGAGCTGGGTATCACGACCGCCGATCATGCGGATATTTATGGCGATTATCAGTGTGAGGCGGCGTTTGGCGCGGCTCTGCGTCTGAAACCGTCGTTGCGCGAAAAAATGCAGCTGGTGAGCAAATGCGGTATCGCGACTAAAGCAAACCCTGACAACAAGATTGGTCACTACATTACCGATCATAAATATATCGTTGAACGCGCTGAGAAATCCCTGAGCAATCTCCATACGGATTCGCTGGATTTACTGCTGATCCACCGCCCTGATCCGCTGATGGATGCCGACGAAGTGGCAGAAGCGTTCACGCAGTTGCATAAAAGCGGCAAAGTGAAACACTTTGGTGTCTCCAATTTTACGCCAGCGCAGTTCAGCCTTTTGCAGTCGCGCCTGCCGTTCTCACTGGTCACCAATCAGGTAGAAATTTCTCCGATTCATCAGCCCGCTATTCTCGACGGAACCTTAGATCTCTGCCAGCAGCTGCGTATCAAACCGATGGCGTGGTCCTGTCTGGGCGGCGGTCGTCTGTTCAGCGAGTCAGAATTCCAGCCGCTGCGTGACGAGCTTCAGGCCGTGGCCAATGAAACCGGTGCAGACACCATTGAACAGGTGGTTTATGCGTGGGTGATGCGTCTGCCTTCACAGCCGTTGCCGATTATCGGTTCGGGCAAAATCGAACGCGTGGCGTCAGCACTGAAATCATTATCGCTTGAGATGACGCGCCAGCAGTGGTTCCGCATCCGTAAAGCGGCTCTGGGTTACGATGTTCCGTAACCCGTTTTGAGTCTTAACGGTCAGGCGGGTTTTGTGGCAGCAAGCGCAGGATCCGCCGGGCCGTCATCCGTTGAAATCGCCTGTTGTAGCTGTGACAGCGAGCAATATAAACGCCAGATCACTCCCGCCAGATCGCGCGCCGCCGGTTCAGGATGATGCGCCAGTGATTCACTCATACGCAGTAATTCAGCCAGCGTACCATCCAGATTTGCATGGCTGACGCCACGCTCCGTCATCACGCCTTTCAGACAATGAATACAGACATCACGTACCGCAGAAAGCGGGTCGGATCGCGTTTCCCATTCGCGTAGCTGCCAGACGATGTGACTGCAATTGAGCAGCACCACCCCCCAGCGCAGCAGCCATGTACGCGAGATCTGGTCTTTACTCTGATTCAGCTGATTCATCCGGTGGTAAATCAGGGATTCAAACTGGAAATGGCTCAGAGAAGGTTTACGGCTGAGCTGATCCATAAAGTCGCGGCGCAGGGCGCGAATAATGCGACGGCTTTTACGTTTATCCGAACTTGGGCGTAAAACCTGGAACGCGATCCCCGCCAGCATGACGCCCGCAATTTTGGCGACGCCGTCATTCATAAACGATCCGTAATCAAAGTCCGGCGGGTTTGTGACGGCCAGAAACGAGCCCATAAACACGATCATCTGGCCCCACAATCCGGCGTACCTTTTGTATTGCAGCTTCATCATCTGCATGGTCACCAGCATCGGCAGGAAGAACGCGCAGAACACCCAGAAATTATCGATTTGTACCATCAGGCCGAATTTCAGTAAAAAACAGCCAATGAATAACAGGCCGAGCGATTTAATTAACAGCGTGATGCTGCCGATGGGCGATGCGGTTGAGGAATAAAGCACGCAACTCACTGCGGTCAGCGCCACGGCACCGGCACCGGAATCCCATTGCGTGGTCATCCAGAACGCACATCCGATAACAATACACAGGAACGTCCGCAGACCGTTATAAGCAGCTTCAACGGTGTCAGTATGCTGAGCGAGATGGCTGATTCTTGGTGGTTGCAACATTTCTGCTTCTGCGGCATTGGCATTTTCAACGCGGCGCAACCAGCGTTCACTGCGCAAATAAAGCCAGCAAAAATCACGCAGCCGCTTCCAGAATGCCTGATGGCGAAAATCTGCGGTGTCATGAGGCTTAATGCACTGAAGGATTTTTGATAGCCTATATTTATCGGTGTCCGGTTTGCGGAGTTCATCGAGTAAAACGGTTAATACGTCGGCCAGATTTTCCGGCGGATGGGGCCAGTTCAGCAGCATCCGGCGAAGGCTGGAAATGTAGCTTGTCATGCGCAGTTGCTGATGCAGCAAATAATTGAGAACGTTGTTCTGACGGCGCAGGCGGTAATGGCTCCAGACAGCCTGAATGCGCAGCAGATTCATGGTCAGGATTTGCCCGATCAATCCTTCATGCGAAGTACGGATCTGCTCATTGATTTCGGCCCGCCACAGCAACTGCGCGTGCTCCAGCAACTGTGTGTGCATTTTTCGCAGGGAAGTGAGCAGGGCGTCGCCGTCAGAGGTGCTCGGCAGAACCATCATCATGAAACCGCCGCACAAAATACCGGTGATCACTTCCCCGACGCGTGCCTGTGCGATATCAAAAATCTGCGTCGTGTCGGTCACGTCTACGGTCGAAAACGCGATGATCGCCGCGGTATAACCGGCCAGCGCGAAGGCGTACGAAACGTTATTTTGATAGTGGTTGGAAATATACGTACAGACGCCCAGCCAGGCGGCGATAGAAAACGTAAACAGCCACGGCTCATTCAGACAGTGTCCGGCGATAAAAACTGCGCCCACCGCCCCCAGCAGGCTGCCAATAATACGTCCGATACTTTTACTGATAACGCCGCCAACGGTGGGGAAACTCACGACTGCCGCGGAGGTCAGTGCCCAGTAAGGCTCATCCATCTGGAATTCAAAGGCGATATACAGCGCCAGGATCATGGCGATAGAATTGCGCAATGCGTATCGCCATTGGCCGCCGGTCGCTTTGCCCCACGGCGTATTTTTCCACTCGAGCCAGGAAAGATTCACGGCAGGGCCTTAATCACGGATGGAAATAGTGCAGGTGGTACCCGCCACCAGAACGACATGTTCGGGGACATTTTCCAGCTTAATCCGCACCGGAACGCGCTGTGCAAGACGAACCCACGGCACATTAGGTTTCACGTTCATCAGCAAATCCGACGGCGTATCCAGGCTCTGGTCATAAATGGCGCGGCCAATACTTTCGACGCGCCCCTGAAGCGGAATATTCCCGTTAAATAAAGTGATATCAGCCTGGCTGCCTTCGCGAATACTTTTTAGTTTCGTCTCTTCGAAATAGCCGAGTACGTAAAAAGAATGAATATCTACCAGCCCCACCAGCGGAGTGCCCGTGGTGGCGTAATTCCCTTTGCGGGTTTGCAGGTTGGTTATATAACCGTCAGTCGGCGCGACAATATTGGTTTTACTCAGATTCCATTTTGCCTGTTCTAAGGACGCCTGCGCAGCCTGATAAGCAGCCTGCATGGCTTTGGCACTGATATTCGATTCATCCAGCGACTCGGCAGAAATAACGTTAGTGCCCAGACCGCGACGGCGCGTTGCCTCATGCTCTGCTTTGGCTAGATCTGCCGCCGCTTTTGCCAGCGCCGCCTGTGCATTATCGACAGCGATCCTGAAAGGAACCGGATCCAGGCTGAACAGTGGGTCTCCGCTTTTTACGAACTGATTATCATGGATATTGATGTCGATAATCCGTCCGGAAACCTCAGGCGTGATGTCGACAATTTCGGCGCGAACTTTGCCGTCTCGCGTCCACGGCGATTGCATATAGTAATTCCACATCCACCAGCCCGCACATATAGCGACCGCAAAAACCAGCACGGTTGAGAAATATTTGAGTGTCTTAAATTTCATTTTTAGATGTTCACCATAAGCATCAGTGCGGCACAAATAGAGATAACAAAAAGGGATAAATCCATCAGGGTGGGATGCCACACTTCACCAGAATAAATCCAATCACGCAGAACCCGGTGTATCAGAAGCCAGAAAACCAGCCCCAGTAAAAATGCTTTGAACATTGGGGGGAAATAAAGTGAGGCACCCAGGACCAGATCCGGTAAGGGGAAGCCTGAGTGAAACATTTGCGCATTCACAATATTAATCTCTGCCAGTGATTGTGTTATAAACAAGTTTACCTTTGGAAGCAGGCGACCCGCTTCCGGATGCAATAGTACCTACCATTATATATAGAATTGTAATTTCTCGATTAAAGTTCCTAAAACTAAGCTAAACTCTGGGGAGTTATCTTAGCATGCTAATTATAAGGAGGGGATAATTGGAATCGAATCTGGGGTCAGATCTAGCACGATTAGTTCGTGCCTGGCGTGCGTTGATTGACGATCGGCTAAAACCATTGGAACTCACGCAAACACATTGGGTAACACTGCACAATATCAATATGTTACCTCCTGAACAGTCTCAAATTCAGCTCGCAAAAGCCATTGGGATTGAACAACCTTCTCTGGTCCGCACGCTGGATCAGCTCGAAGAAAAGAAACTGATTACCCGTCAGACTTGTGCCAGCGATCGCCGTGCTAAACGCATCAAGCTGACTGAAGAAGCGGAACCTATCATCAGTGAAATGGAGTCGGTGATTGATTCCACGCGCAAAGAAATTTTGTCAGGGATGTCGTCTGCAGAAATTGAACAACTGGGCGGAATGCTGTCCCGGCTGGAAAAAAATATCGCTTCCCTGCAAAGCAAATCATAAGAATTGAGTTTTTTTACGTCACACAGCGTTGTATTTGCTCTGCCGGAAAAGCAGGGCGCATAAAAAAAACCGAAGCCATTGGCTTCGGTTTTTTGTTTTGCGGGGAAAGCTATCAGGCACCAGGAGAGACAGTAATGGTGCTGCCGCTGCTTGCCATGCTCACACGCTGACCGACGCTGAATTTGGTCGGTCCGGCTTTCTGAACAACCTGGATTGTGCTGCCGTCATCGCGACGGATTTGTAGTTCCACACCGTTTGAACGGTTAAGAGAACTTTGAACGCCCTGACCGGCTACACCACCGGCAACAGCACCAGCGGCGGTTGCCAGGCTGCGGCCAGTACCGCCACCGACAGTGTTACCCAGGAAGCCACCGAGCACAGCACCGCCCAAAGCGCCGACGATGTTCGCATCATCTCCGCCCTGAATCTGTACTGGACGTGCAGAAACGATAGTCCCGTAGGTAACTTGTTGAATTTGCTTAGCCTGAGATGCGGAGTAAACATCGCCAGACAGAGAATTATCGTTGACGCAGCCAGCAAGGGTTGCACCGGCAAGGGCGACGACGAGTAAACGCTTAATCATAAAGAGCTCCTTTTTTTATGCTACTGCACATCTTTCAGAGTAGCGGCAGCAACAGAGAAAAAACAGTACACAGTTCAACATCAGTGTCGAGGGTGTCATAACAGAAATTCACTTCACTATCTCCAGTATACAGGAGAGGGACTCAACTAATAATAAACGCAGGTTTAAGTTTTAGACAGCCATCTTTAAATCAAAATTTCTGGCTTAATGTTGTTATTGGCGATTATTACAGCGCACCTATTTTTAAAAATAAAAAACCGTAACAAGAAAAACACGAAGTCATCACACGGCGTAATAAAAAATTCAGTAACTCATGGCGCTGCTCTCTAAATACCGATTACTCTGTGGCTATTACTTTGTCGGACGTTTTTCCTGAGGAGTTGGGGATGTTATCTATGAAGTCAGGTCGCTATATCGGGGTGATGTCCGGCACCAGTCTCGATGGTGTTGATGTTGTGCTGGCCGCCATTGACGAACGCATGGTGGCGCAGCAGGCGAGCTATTCTCATCCCATTCCTCTGGCGCTAAAAAATGCCATTCTGGGGATGTGCCAGGGGCAACAGGTGACGCTTGAACAGGTCGGCGAGCTCGATACTCAGCTGGGAATTTTATTTGGCGAAGCAGTTTTAGGCTTACTGAAAAGTGCCAACATCTCTGCGGACGAAGTCACAGCGATCGGCTGCCACGGGCAGACCGTCTGGCATCAGCCTAAAGGCAAAACCACTTTTTCGATGCAGCTTGGCGACAACAACCGTATTGCGGCCATGACCGGTATTACTACCGTGGGCGATTTCCGCCGCCGCGATATGGCGTGGGGCGGGCAGGGCGCACCGCTGGTTCCGGCGTTTCATCAGGCATTACTGTCTGACGCTGCTGAGCGCAGGATGATCCTGAACATAGGCGGCATTGCGAATCTCTCTATGCTTTTGCCGGGACAACCGGTGCGCGGGTATGACACCGGGCCGGGCAATATGCTGATGGATGCGTGGATCTGGCGTCATAAAGCCCGGCCTTACGATAAAGGTGCGGAATGGGCTGGTCAGGGGCGGGTCAATTTGCGTCTGCTTCAGCAGATGCTCTCGGATCCCTATTTTGCGGAGCCTGCGCCGAAAAGCACCGGGCGTGAATATTTCAATATGGCGTGGCTGGAAAAACAGCTCGCGCGATCACCGGAAATTGCCCCCGCAGATGTTCAGGCCACGCTGGCCGAACTGACGGCAGTAAGCATCGCCGAACAGGTTCAGCTGACCGGCGGCTGCGATCGCCTGATGGTGTGCGGTGGTGGCGCACGTAATCCGTTACTGATGGCGCGGCTTTCAGCGATGTTGCCGGGCACTGAAGTCTGCACTACGGATTCCTGTGGTATCAGCGGTGATGATATGGAAGCGCTGGCGTTTGCGTGGCTGGCATTCAGAACGTTATCCGGCCAGCCGGGTAATTTGCCGTCCGTGACCGGTGCCAGCCGCGAAACTGTGCTTGGCGCGATTTATCCGGTGGTTTCAAGCCGTCCCTGATGCGTTCTCGGTTTTATCTCAATGTGCTGCGCCATCTGGCGTGGTACATAACGGAGGTAAACCAGAACCTACAGGGAGCACCATATGAAAAAGGCGATTATCGCTTCGTTAGCCGGATTAACGCTGGCAGGATGCAGCCAGTTCAGTCATCAGGCTGAAAGCCCGACGGAAGAATTACATTATCAGTGCGGCACGTTGCCACTGACCGTCACGCTGGATAAACCGGCACAGCAGGTAAGCATGGTGCTGGATGGCGAGCAACTGAAACTCAAACAGGTCGAAGCCGCCTCAGGAACCCGTTACAGCGATGGCCGCTATACCTTCTGGTCAAAAGGCAATCAGGCCTTCGTCCAGCGCGGGGATAACGTCATTATCGACGATTGCGTCCAGAAATAGCCTCGCTTTCCGCTTTCCAAAACCCTGCGTCAGGAACGTTGAGATCCTGACGCGTCGGGTGCACAATGCGTTTTACCTTCCTCAGAGACGCATTTGAATCCATATGGCTGATAACAAAGAATTTGATATTGCGGACTCGCGCCGTGAATACACGCGCGGCGGGCTGCGTCGCGCAGATCTAACTCCCGAACCGCTTCCTTTGTTTGAACACTGGCTGAAGCAGGCCTGCGATGCGCGTCTGGCGGATCCGACGGCGATGGTTGTGGCGACCGTTGACGAACGCGGGCAACCGTTTCAGCGTATCGTTCTGTTAAAGCACTATGACGAAAAAGGACTGGTGTTCTACACCAATCTGGGCAGCCGCAAAGCGCAGCAGTTAGCGAACAATTCCCGCATCAGCCTGCTGTTCCCGTGGCATATGCTGGACAGACAAGTCATCGTCCTCGGTCAGGCAGAACGCCTCTCCACGCTGGAAGTCATGAAATATTTCACCAGCCGCCCGAAAGACAGCCAGATCGGCGCCTGGGTATCGCAGCAGTCGAGCCGTATCTCCGCGCGCGGCGTGCTGGAAAGCAAATTCCTCGAACTCAAACAAAAATTCAGCAACGGCGAAGTCCCGCTTCCCAGCTTCTGGGGCGGTTTTCGCGTGAAAGTGGATTCGATGGAATTCTGGCAGGGCGGCGAACATCGTCTGCACGACCGGTTTATCTATCAGCGCGATGAAGCAGAAACAGAAACTGGCTGGAAAATAGACCGCCTCGCCCCCTAACCATGAAAAAATACGCGATTCCCTAGCGCTCGGACGACGAGCGCTTTATTCTATGTCGTTCCCCGTAAAGGTGAGAGAAAAGGCACATGCTCGGCATGTTGTCAGACATGAATCTGCACACATTCAGTACATAATTTTCAGTACATACAAACGGAGTCTTTGATGGCGAGCAGCAACCTGATTAAACAATTGCAAGAGCGGGGCCTCGTTGCCCAGGTAACGGATGAAGAAGCGTTAGCTGAGCAACTGGCGCAAGGGCCAATTGCACTCTATTGCGGTTTCGATCCTACCGCAGACAGCTTGCATTTGGGTCATCTGGTGCCATTGCTGTGCCTGAAACGCTTCCAGCTGAATGGCCATAAACCTGTGGCGCTGGTCGGCGGTGCGACCGGCCTTATCGGCGATCCGAGCTTTAAAGCCACTGAACGTAAACTGAATACCAATGAAACGGTCAACGAGTGGGTTGAGAAAATCCGCCAGCAGGTTTCTCCGTTCCTGGATTTCAACTGTGGCGAAAACAGCGCCATTACCGCGAATAACTACGACTGGTTTGGCGGCATGAACGTGCTGACTTTCCTGCGTGATATCGGTAAACACTTCTCCGTTAATCAAATGATCAACAAAGAAGCGGTGAAACAGCGCCTGAACCGTGATGACAGCGGCATCTCCTTCACCGAATTCTCATATAACCTGTTGCAGGGTTACGATTTCTCCGAGCTGTACAACCGCCATCAGGTGGTCCTGCAGATTGGTGGTTCCGACCAGTGGGGCAACATTACGTCCGGTATTGATTTAACCCGCCGTATGCACCAGAAACAGGTCTTCGGCCTGACCGTTCCGCTTATCACCAAAGCTGACGGTACCAAATTCGGTAAAACCGAAGGCGGCGCAGTCTGGCTGGATCCGAAGAAAACCAGCCCGTACAAATTTTACCAATTCTGGATCAACACAGCAGATGCCGACGTTTACCGCTTCCTGAAATTCTTCACCTTCATGAGCATCGAAGACATCAATGCGCTGGAAGAAGAAGATAAAAACAGCGGTAAAGCCCCGCGTGCACAATACGTTCTGGCCGAAGAAGTGACCAGCATGGTTCATGGCGCAGAAGGTCTGGCTGCCGCGAAACGTATCACGCAAAGCCTGTTCTCCGGTTCCCTGAGCGAAATGACCGAAGTCGATTTCGGCCAGCTGGCGCAGGACGGCCTGGAGCTGTTTGAAGTCCCGCGTGATACCGACCTGCAACAGGCGCTGGTGATCGCCGGTATGGCGCCGTCTAAAGGTCAGGCACGTACGATGATTTCGTCAAACGCCGTGTCCGTTAACGGTGAAAAACAGACTGACACCGAGTACAGTTTTACTGACAGTGACCGCCTGTTTGGCCGCTACACCTTGCTGCGTCGCGGTAAAAAGAACTACACCCTGCTGCTCTGGGCATAAGTTTTACGACCGGCACGACGGGGAGCGAAATGCTCCCCGTTTTGACCTGTGATCTCAGCTATTCCGCCATCCACCGATGACGCTGCTATCGGAAATTCCTCATGAAAAGCATTCTTTCTATCCAGTCTCATACTGTTTTTGGGCACGCCGGCAACAGCGCGGCTGAATTCCCTATGCGTCGTATGGGCGCAAACGTTTGGCCGCTGAATACGGTTCAGTTTTCCAACCACACCCAGTACGGACACTGGACAGGCTGCGTGATGCCCGCCAGCCATCTGACCGAAATTGCGCAAGGAATTGCGGAAATCGATCGCCTGAAAGACTGTGACGCCGTGCTGAGCGGTTATATCGGCTCGCCGGAGCAGGGGCAAAGCATTCTGGAGATCGTCCGGAAGGTGAAAGCGGCGAATCCCAATGCCTGGTATTTTTGCGATCCGGTTATGGGGCATCCAGAGAAAGGCTGCATCGTGGCGCCGGGCGTGGCGGAATTTCACTGCAATCAGGCGCTGCTGAACTGCGATATCGTTGCGCCAAACCTGCTGGAGCTTGAACTGCTGAGCGGGCATGCGGTGGCAAGCGTTGAAGAAGCCGTTACCACGGCGCGTGAGCTTATCGCGAAAGGCCCGAAAATCGTGCTGGTGAAACATCTGAGCCGGGCGGGATATCACAGCGATCGTTTTGAAATGTTGCTGGTGACGGCGGATGAAGCCTGGCATATCGACCGCCCGCTGGTCGATTTTGGCGTGCGTCAGCCTGTTGGCGTGGGCGACCTGACCAGCGGATTATTGCTGGTGAATCTGCTCAAGGGCGAGGCGCTGGATAAAGCGCTGGAGCATGTGACCGCCGCCGTTTATGAAGTGATGCTGACCACTCATTCGATGGGCGAGTACGAGCTGCAAATCGTCGCTGCGCAGGACAAAATGGTTAAACCGGAACATCATTTCCCGGCGGTAAAACTGTAACCGGCGTAAGGATCGGATCCGCGTAAACGCGACATCACGCTTCAATAAAAATGCCCCGGACTGATTATTCAGCCGGGGCATTTTTTTAACTCAGGGAATGCTTATTTCAGGCCTTCAGCCTTCATGGCTGCGTCAACAGCCGGACGTGCAGCAACACGCTCCAGATAGGCGTTCAGCTCGCTCAGAGCCGTGAAATCAAACTTCAGCGCTTTTGCCCAGCCCATCACGGTGAACAGATACGCATCGGCTACGCTGAAACGTGTACCCAGCAGGAAAGCGTGACCTTTCAGGGATTCATTCACGTACGCAAATTTCTTGCTCAGCGCTTCGCGGGTCAGTGCCTTGAATTCGTCAGGCGTTTTCGGGTTGAACAGCGGCGAGAAACCTTTGTGGAGTTCGGTCGCAATGTAGTTCAGCCATTCCAGCGCATGATAGCGGGCCAGCGTACCTTGTTCCGGCATCAGCTGGCGGTCGGGTTTCTGCTCAGCCAGATACTGAACGATGGCAACGCCCTCGGTCAGAATGCTGCCGTCACTGAGCAGCAGGGTTGGGATTTGCCCTTTCGGGTTCACTGTCAGGAAGTCATCACCGGTTTCTGTTTTCTTGGTCGCCAGATCGACTTTCTCAATACTGAAATCCAGACCCGCTTCACGCAGGACGATATGTGGAGAAAGGGAACAGGCACCGGGTTTGTAATACAGTTTCATAAACACTCCATTGGATGAGCTACCAGCCTGCGCCCGCGAAACATTTCGGCTTCGGGAAACAGCTGCACGGCGATATAAGGTCTGCTTCTATCCTAGAACCGGCGGGAGCAAAAGTCAGTGATTTAATTGTGACGGGGCGTTCAATTGTTCACTTTATACCGCACCGGATGACGGATGTTTTGCCCACCATCCGGTGAAATCAGCGGGAGCGCTGGTTCAGGAAATCACGTACCGCCGTTTCTACATTTTCCGGTGCAGTCAGCATTGGCGAACGCAACTCATTGTCCATCAGCCCGTCGAGTGAAAGAGCGTATTTAATCGCCGCCGGGTTCGGCGCGGAGAACATCAGGCGGATCATCGGCAGAAGGCCAAAGAATGTTTTTCGGGCGGCAACAATGTTCCCCTCTCTGAACTGCTTAATCAGCGCCACAAACTCTTCCGGGAAGATATGTGATGACGCCGCAATCGCGCCTGCTCCGCCGAGACTCAGGGTCGAGAAAATCTGCACATCTTCGCCACACAGAACGTCCAACTCGCCGTCTGCAATCAGTGAAAGCGTCAGGTCGATGCTGCCGCCGCAATCTTTCACCGCAGTAATCTGCGGGTGTTTAGCCAGCTGGCGCAGTGTGTCCAGTTCCATGTGTACACCGGTACGATAAGGGATGTTGTACACCACAACCGGCACCGTCGAGTGGTCGGCAATTTCGGTAAACCAGGTGACCAGCGCGGCCTGAGAGGGGCGAATATAGTAAGGCGCGGGGATAAGCAGACCGGCAACAGGACGCTCTGAAATAGCGTCCTGCATGGCGCGGATCACCGGCATATGCGTGCCGGAAAGTCCCATGATCACCTGCTGGCCGGGAACGACTTCCAGTACGGCGTCCAGCACCTGAAGCTGTTCTTCTTTGGTGAGCATTGGCGCTTCACCGGTAGTACCACAGACGACGACGCCGTCCACACCCCGTTTGAGGAGCCGGGTGCACAATGATTTGAGTGCAGTAAAGTCGATCTCACCCTGATGGAAAGGCGTGACCAGCGGGACCCAGATACCTGAAAACGATGACATGTTGTAATTCCTTAAACGGCGTGTTTTATCAGCCTCGGATCATGTCAGTAAAACAGGGACGAGCGCCAATTGAATGAATTAATAAGGTGTTTTGAGTTATCTATGGTGCTTATGTTTGCGTGTTTTATGTACCGGCTAACATATCCATTTCGTTACTCAACAAACTATTTAACACTTCGACGGTCACGGGACGCGAAAAAAGATAGCCCTGGAGATGCGAGCAACCTGCTGAAACCAGGAAGGATTTTTGCAGCTGATTTTCCACACCTTCCGCAATCACGTTGAGATGCATTTTATTGCCGAGCTGAGAAACCGCCGTCACGATGGCGGCCGTATCATTCACTTCTGTGACGTACTGCACAAATGAACGGTCGATTTTCACGCTGTCCACGGAGATATCTTTCAGCAAACTCAGGCTGGAATAGCCTGTGCCAAAATCGTCCAGAGAGATTTTAACGCCCAGTTTGCGCAGTTTCGCCAGCTGACTGAGGCTGTTTGCATTGGCGTTCATGACTGACGTTTCGGTCAGTTCCAGCTCAAGCCGTGAAGGCGGGAAATCCTCTTCTTCCAGCACGGCCAGAAAACGCGGCCCGAAATCCGGCTCTCCGAGCTGCACGGCAGAAACGTTAATTGCCAGATTGAGCTGCTCAAAGTTTTTGATATCCCGGCAAGCCTGTCGCAGGACGATTTCACCCAGCTGAATCACCAGCCCGGTTTCTTCCGCAAGCGCAATAAACTGCACCGGTGAAACCTGCCCGAGCACGCCGTGGTTCCAGCGGGCGAGGGCTTCGACGCACACCACTTTTTCGTCGCGGCTGCGCAAAATCGGCTGATAGACGCAGGACAAATCCCCGTCTTTTGCCAGCGATTCGGCCAGCGCTTTCACCATAATGCGTTTACTTACGCTGCTGGCATCGAGCAGTTCAGAATAGAACGAGAACATATTTTTGCCGCGCTGCTTGGCTTCCAGCAAGGCGGTATTGCCCCGGCGCATAATTTCACCAGCGGTAATATTCTCGGCACCAAACATCACAATGCCGAAAGAAATGGTGATCATCGGATTGGCGCGCGTCAGCGTAAACGGCTGGCGCATCATCACCAGGATTTCGAGGGCCAGATTATTGGCCATTTCGCTGGTCGGGCTGTTACGCAAAATAATGGAAAACTCGTCGCCACCAATCCGGGAAACCGTACCGTTATTACCGACTTCGTTACGCAGACGCTGGCCAAATTCACATAAAATTGCGTCTCCGGCCTGATAGCCGTAGGTATCGTTGATGTAATTAAAGTCGTTAAGATTTAACAGGAAAAGGGCGCAAGGCTCGGGGCGGTACATTCGCTGTGCGGCAATCTGGCTCAGTTCTTCACTCAGGGCGGTCCGGTTCGGCAAACCGGTTAACACATCGTGGCGGGCAAGATAACGGATCTGCGCTTCTGAACTGCGCAACAGGGAAATGTCCATAATGGACGTCAGAATAAAATGGCGGGTCTCCAGCGTAACGCGGGACTTACGCACCAGAACACTACGACGCTTACCGGAAGGATCCACCAGCGTTTCTTCGTTTACCGTCTTTTCGCCGGTGACCAGCACTTCAATATCCCGCTCACGCTGACGGGCTGCCTGCTCAGGATCGGTAAAAAACGAGACGTCCTGGCCGATCAGTTCTTCACGTGTGCGGCCATAGAACTCACTGGCTTTTTGATTCAAAAATACCAGTTTGCGTTCGTCGTCTTTAAGTACCGTCGCTTCGGGAAGAGCATCAAGAACTGCCTGGCATATCGCAATATCAGTAAGCATGAGTTAAATACCCCGAGCAGGAAATGAGTGTGTTCTGGCAACATTTTTTAGCCAGTAACCTCATCAGGTTGTTTTTGCAATTATTACTCACATTTTGATGAGATTATTACCGTTGTTATTAAATTTGAAAATTCAATTGGTTATCACGCCCTAAGTAAGGTATTCGATATAATGTTCGGGTGAATAACGATCAACTCAGTTCAATCCGGTTCTTACCCGCAGATTTAGCCCGATACAAAGCATGATCTGCCTGGATCAATAAGTGAGAAATCGTGTCCTGATGAAGATCGCTGAACGCAATACCCACGCTGACCGTCATTGGAATATTATGCTGTGAACTTTGCGCCAGCCGGGAACGAATCGTTTCTGCCATTTTTATTGCCTGTTCTTTAGGCTGGCTTGTCAGGCAGGCAAATTCTTCACCGCCGATACGGGCAAATACATCTTTCTTTTCCAGCAGGGAATTAACGATGCTGCAAAAGAAAATAAGCGCGGAATCACCGCCTGCATGACCGTACTGGTCATTCAGTTTTTTAAAATTATCCAAATCAAATAACATCAATTGCAGCGGTAAGGTGCAGTTTTTACGCTTTCTGATCAATTCGTTACCAAATTCCAGAAACGCGCGACGGTTTCCAACTCCAGTGAGCGGATCCCGCAGCGAAGCCAGTTTGTAGCTCAGCTGTCCGCGTTCATACACCATGGCAAGAATGATAAAAGTCAGGCAGATGGCGTAAAGAATCGCTTCGAAAATGAGTATAGCGAAGAACCCGCTGCTGTGACGTCCGGCCATTTCGGCGTAAGGTAAGCCGTCATCAAACACCGGCCGCATCAGATAGAATCCCGCATGAAACAGGCTAAGCGGCAGTGCAGGCCAGAACGTAACGTTCAGCTGTCTGCGGACATGCCACAGCTCCACGGTGGTCATCAGCGTATACGCGGCGGTCAGTATGGATGTCAGCAAAATCCGCTGAGAAAGGCTGTGATAGAAATCCGGAGAAAGGCAGAAAAATGCCCAAATCAGTGGCCCGGCAAGTACGCCAGGCAGGATAATACGGCGGCCCGTAAATACCCTGACAGCTGACCACATAATGCCATAACAAAGCAATATCAGCAGGTTACTGAACAGAACCGGAATAATATCGTTCACATCTGAGCGCATACTACTGAGCTGTGTTCCCGCCGTAGCGAAAGCCAGCATGAGCGCCATCAGTCCGAGCGTCGGATCCCTGCGGCCGCCGATCCACGCAAAAAGCATGACGCCGGTCAGCAGAATGAGAATATAAAGTTCGAAAATAAATAACGTGTAAACGTCGAGATGCATAAATTGTATGAGTTGTTATTCGCGGGTATGCCAAATGTTATTTTGGCCGATTATCAGGCCGGAACAGAAACACTTTCGTGAAAATTAGGAATTTCTTTATGAAAGGAATAAAGGAAGAACAGCTAAAACCGACGAAACAGGTTCAGAGCTGCTTTTTTGTGCCGAATTTGGCGTCCCACTCGCGCCGGTAGCTACGGGATTGTTTTCTGCCTTTCAGCCATAAATAGGTACATACCACGCAAACACCCGCTGAGAAGACGATATTACGCATGTCCTGATCGTAGAAAATGACCAGTACACAATCGAGTGCCGCCACGATAGCGAACCATTTATGCATGTGCACCTGCCGGCGGGTTTCTGCATTCAGGCGTTTGAGCTGACGTCCTTCATCCAGGACTTTTCGTTTATCCATCGCAATTTCCTGGTGGGAGTGAGTTAAAAGCGTTGTCGTGCATCTTAAAAGAATAGCAAATCACAAAAATGAAAAGCTTCAAGGCGATATTAACTGATTCAAAAATAATTATCGCGGAGTAAACACTGGAGCAATCGAACGAATAACCACGCTTATTGACTGATTTCACAGTCTTTTGCCTGGACTTGTCGGACGCAGAAAATAGACGTTTTTGGTGAAAAAGTATTACCAATTGCTGCTGAGCATTGATTTCTCAGTATGACGTAGATTATCGTTTCGGAATAATCTTAATTTTCGGTGAGATAATGAGCGATTCATCATCACGAAAGATCGTTGACGGTGCCAACATTTATCAGGACTTCGAAACCCGTTTTTACGAATGGGAAGACGGGATGTCCAGCGCCGGCTTTAAACTGGAACTGCCGGATCGTCACCGCGAAGAGTTTGACTGGGGCGTCACCGGCTACAATTTTGGCCGCGTCATCGGCGGCGTACTGACGGTCAGCGAGCACGACATCAACCGGCAGTATGGAAACTTGTTTTCGATGCCGGATCACATCGTAATCTTTATCGTGATTGCAGGCGGGATGTCGTGCCAGTGTTTTGGTGAACGTTTCGAATTAATTCAGGGCGATATCCTGATTCAGGATATGTCGCAGCCCATCAAGATCCACGTTTATCCTGGTGAAAGTAAGCCGCGTCTGGGCTCGTATCAGTACATTATTATGCCCAAGCACAGCCTGCACTTTAATGTTGATATAGCCTCGCTGCATGGCAAGCGTATTCCTGCGGCCTCGCCGGTAAACATCATTTTGCGTAACCACTTTGCGACGATGGTGCAGGTTTTTGATCAGATGACGGAGCAGGAAGTGCTCAGCACCGGAGAAGGCGCTGCCTCGGTGTTTTTACAAACGCTGCATCTGGTGGCGGGTAAAAAAGTTGAACATCCGTTTGAGCAAAGCGCACGGCTGGAAAGGATCTGCCTCTACATTGAGAAGCATCTTAACAAGCCCATCAGCATTGACGTCTTATGTAAAAACTTCGCCATTTCACGATCCGGGTTGTACCGGTTATTTGAGCCGCTTGGCGGTATTGCGCAATTTATCCGCAGCCGTCGTCTTCTGCTGGCAAAACGTTTATTACGCACATCTTCGATGTCGGACCAAAGCCTGGCGGCCATTGCACGCCATTGCGGTCTTGAACTGAGCGCGCTGCGCCGGTACTTCCATGAGTTTTACGGCACCACGCCATCAGAGATGCGGGAGAAATATCGCCGCGACTCAGAACAATCCGGACAGGCTGATGCCACGCATGTGAACTGGGTCAGTTCACTTTAATGGTTGATTTGTCGAACCTTGTACAAAATTTGTTAAAATTATACGCATTTCGTGATCTGTCACTATTCTGAATTTTGCCCGTGAAGGGCGGAATCTGGGCCGTTATTCCGGTTAAACACAGTAGACTTGGTGGAATATTCACCAGTAATCATTGAGAGTGCATTATGTTAGTCCCTCAACAGGCAGTTGATGAACAAGCTCGTCTTGCCATACTGGCTTCTCTGGGCATAGTAGATTCCCCCAGAATTGAGGAAATCGACCGCATCACACGGATGGCAGCCCGCCAGTTTCAGGCGAAGGCGGTCGTTGTTTCACTGATCGATGCTGACCGGCAATGGTTTTTGTCACACACCGGTGTTGATATCAATGAGTCTCCCCGCGATACCTCGTTTTGTGGCCACACTATTCTCCAGCAATGTCCGCTGATTGTCCGGGATGCGCGGCTGGATTTACGCTTTCACGATAACCCGCTGGTGGTCGGTGATCCCCACATTGTCTTTTACGCAGGCTGTGCGCTGTACTCAAAAGAGGGCGTGGCGCTCGGTGCGTTGTGCCTGATTGACGACCGCACGCGGGAGTGGAGCGAAGAAGATCAGCAGACGCTGACGGACATGACCGCGCTGGTACAAAGCTACATCTTTCACCTGGAAAACCGCCAGTACACGGCGCGGGTGGAAGACAACCTCGCCAAAAGCGAAGCCTTATTTGAGCAGACGTTTGCCCACGCGGCGGTCGGTTTCTCTCTTGTCGGGCTGGACTGGCGCTGGTTACGCATTAACCCTCAGGTTTGCAATATGCTCGGTTACGCCGAATACCAGCTGCGTACCTGCTTACTTCACGATGTTACCCATCCGGACGATCTCTACGCTGAAAACATCCTCGTACCGCGCCTGCTGTCGGGGGAAATCAACAGTTTCAGCGTTGAAAAACTGCTCCAGCGCGCTGACGGCGGCACGCTTTGGGTTACGCTGACGGCATCTCTGGTACGTAATATCGCCGGTGATGCCCACCACTATATCGTCGTCATCAGTGATATCACTGAACGTAAGCATATCGAGCAGGCGCTTTATTCCTTACAGGAAGATCTGGAACGTCGGGTGGCAGCGCGCACGCACGAGCTTCAGATGGCGATGGACCAGCTCCATCAGGAAATAGCGCAGCGTCTGACTCGTGAACGCGAGCTGACTGAAAGTAAAAACCGCCTCAGGGCCATAACCGATAACATTCCGGCCTTGATTTGCCACGTGGATTCCAATGAACAATATACGTTTGTGAACCATTTCCACGCGAACTGGTACGGCGTGGAAGAAAATAAAGTCAACGGGCAGCAGGTCAGGGATGTGGTGGGGTACGAGAGTTACGAAAAAATTCAGCCGTATATCCGGCAAGTTTTGCAGGGCATGACGGTCAGCTACGAAATTGAATTGCCAGATAATTCACGTCACGGCAAGGGCGGCGTTTTGCACACCACGCTAATCCCATGTGACGATGTGCGTAATGGCTACTACGGCCTTTCCACTGATATCAGCGAAATCAAAGAACTTCAGGCACAGCTTGAGTTTGAGGCCAATCATGATTCACTGACCGGATTACCTAACCGGCGCGCGTTCCAGCAGTCACTGATTTTTGCCGCAAAACAACAAGAAAAAGCAGATAAGGACATCGCATTACTCTTTTTAGATATTGATAATTTTAAAGCTTACAACGACACCTACGGGCACGAATTTGGCGATCTGATCCTGAAGTTTTTCGGCCATACCTTACGCGATAATCTGCGTTCACAGGACATAGTGGCGCGACTGGCTGGCGATGAGTTTACGGTTTTACTCGGGCATCTGGTGAACACCGAAAATGATGTCAGCCGGATTTGTATCAGCCTGATGAGCGCCTTACACTCCATCGAACGGGTGGCCGGTGTGCCTGTGGCGTTGTCGGCGAGTATCGGTGTGGCGGTCGGGCGGGCGCGCCAGCCTCTGTTACCGGATACGCTAATGGCCAGAGCCGATGCGGCAATGTACCGTGCGAAGCAGGGCGGGAAGGGGCGTTATTACTTAGGATAAAGAGTATTTAGGATAAAAAGTATTTAGGGCAGGGAATTGAGCACAAAAAAACGCTTCCCGAAGGAAGCGTTTATCAACACGGTAGAACGTTCTGCAATTACTGAGCAGAAGCCAGTTCCGGTTGTTTTTCATCAGTTTCACGGTCAAGCGTCATACGGTGCAGTTTAGATGCGGTAACCAGCATCAGTACGGCAATTACGGCAGTCGCGATACCAATTTGCAGGAACACGTGGCTGTAGATTGCCAGCGAAGCGTGTGCATCATCGATATCCGCAGGAACCGCGGTCAGGTTCGCCACATAGCCCGCGATAATCGCAGCCGCGGCGGTCGTCAGGAACCATGCGCCCATGATGAAGCCCATCAGACGTTGTGGAACCAGTTGTGCCACCATCGCCAGACCCAGACCCGAAATCATCAGCTCACCGATACTCTGCAACGCATAGCTCAGTACCAGCCAGTTAACCGACACAATCCCATGTTCGTTGGCGAGGCTTGCACCCCACGGGAGCACCAGGAAGGCACCTGAACACAGCACCATACCGATCGCAAATTTATGCGGCATTGGCATACGGTCGCCTACTTTGGTGTAAACAGCTGCCAGAATCGGGCTGGCAACCATGATCCAGAACGGGTTCAGCGCCTGGAACTGCTCAGGCTGGAAGCTGATACCCAGCAGATCGTGTCCGACGTTATGAATAGCGAAGAAGTTCAGAGAGGTTGGCATCTGGCTGTACAGCACGAAGAACACCACCGCTTCCATCATCAGCAGGAACGCCACAATCATCTTACGGCGTGCGATGCCTTGCATGGCGAAGGTTTCTTTCGCAAACACAATGATGATACCGACAGAAACCACACCCAGAACCATACGTGCGATGGTTTGGTTATGCAGCAACCAGCTGGAAACAAACACCAGCGCCACAACGCCAACCAGCACCATCAGCAATTTTTGGAACTGAAGCGGCGCGAAGTCTGGTTTTGAGCCCTGACGTTTCACCCATTTGCGGCAGAACAGGAAGTTCACGATAGTGATCAGCATACCGACGACGCTCAGGGAGAACGCGACGCTCCAGCCATACTTCGCGGCCAGCCAAGGTGTGGCGAGCATAGAGAAGAATGAACCGATGTTGACCGACATGTAATACATGGTGAATGCGCCATCAAGACGCGGGTCATCTTTTTCGTAGCAGGTAGAAAGCAATGAGGATGGATTTGCTTTAAACAGGCCGCTGCCGACGGCGATAGTCGCCATACCCAGATAAACCCAGAATATTTCGTGGCCGGAATACGCAACGAAGGAATAACCCAGCGCCAGCACGATCGCACCCAGCACGATCACGCGTTTCGATCCCAGCACTTTATCGCCCAGCCAGCCGCCGATAGCCACGAAGCCATACACAAGCGCACTGAATGAGGAGAAGAGGGTAATGGAGTCAGCTTCACTCAGGCCAAGCATTTTGACCAGGTAAACCGCCATGATCCCTTGCAGGCCGTAGTAACCGAAACGTTCCCACAATTCTATGGAGAAGATCAGATAAAACGCTTTTGGCTGTTTGAACGCGTTCAGACTCACGCTTTCATTATTTGGTGTTTTGTTTGCAGTTGACACTCGTACCTCTGTTTATTCCTTTCGCCCGTGAATGGCGAAAACGCATAAGTGGCGCGAAATAAGCACCCTTTGCATTGTTATAAGATGGGATGACGGCAGGTAATGTTCACTATCTTCGTAAATGTGGCAAGGAGTTTGAAATGTATCGTTACATTTAACTTATCCGTCCTGATTAAACTATGTTCGAAATGTTATGCAGAATTAACGTTTATGTTTTCTAAATAGACAATGTGAAAATGTTGTATGAATAATAATCCGGAAGTGTGATTTGTATTTGTTTTACCGGAAAACTTATAAGCGGATTCATTGGCTGGAAAATAGTGAATATGCAGTGAATGTCTCTGGTTTTTAGCGGTTGTTGCGGGGTTTTATGAATCAAAGCGTGGTGGGTGAAGCTGTGACCAGAGCAGCAAATAACCTGATGTGATCTGCCTCTCGTTTTAACACTAAATTTCCGATTGAAAATAAGATTAGTACGACTTATGGCGGTTAGAAGGCGAAGGTATTTACATTTGATGGATTCGGCAGGCAAATATCCTGCCGAAAAGGAGGGGTAAAGCATGAATGAAAAACATACCCTGCATTACCTGTTAAGCGTATCGCCCAACGTCTGAATCAGACGATTCGACCAGCTGAACAGCGCTGCGGTCAACAGGATATCCAGAGATTGTACGGCACTATAGCCTGCGTCAGACAAACCGTGCAGACGGCGTGCGTCAAAACGTTCTGGTGTACGGGTTAACGTAATCACGGCTTCGAGCAACGCCGCTTCTTTGGCATCTGCCCGTTTTTGCGAGACAAAATCAACGGCGTCATCACGATGGCTTTCTTTAAACAATTCCTCGATCAGTGTTTCACTTCCGCCCGCTTCCAGATAGAGACGGCCGTGGATCCCCGCGCAGTACAGACAACCGTTTAACTGCGAGGTGGTCACCGCTGACAACTCGCGCCACGCGGCTTTCGGGCGTTCGCCAGCCTGCATAATATTATTGAATACGGCCGAGAATTCGCTCAGCGCATCGGCGTCGTGTACCAGCAGCGTATAGAAAGAAGAAGAACGGGCATCCGGTGCGATCAAATCCAGCACATCCTGCTGGTGACGGCTGGCGGTTTCCGGCACTACTTCCGGCAAACGCGACGTCCATTGCAGCATCGCCAGTGAGAACCCTTTTTGCTCGCGACCTTCCGGCGACGGGAATCCTGGTAATACAGCCGCCGCGCGGCCACGCAGACCGTTCAGAACGGCCAGTACGCGCGCCTGATAGCTGACAAAACCAATGAGCTGCGTGAACGTGACAATATCGCGTGTGCTCAGCCCGACGTCGTAAAGCTGACTGAGCATCGGTGCAGTAATTAACGTGGGTTGCGTGGCAAGCAGGCGGGCGAACTGGGTAATGTGGGTCTGGCGGATGTTACTTTCACGTGAGGCGTCGGGGCTGGACAGGGGGGCGAGGCGGGCAGCGTAATGGCTACAAAGACATTGGACGCCGCTCACCTGCGCGACAGTCAGCGCGCTGCTGAGGCGGTCATATAACGACAACGTTTCGGTGCGTGAAACGCTCAGGCTGTCCGGAAAGAGCACCTCGTAACAGGCGCGGGAAGCGCGCAGCAAACCCTGGCGGTCGTTAATCAGCGGGCGAAGCGTCGGGTCGAGCTGGTTTTCCAGTCCGAGTAAAAAGCGATCCTGAATCAACGCGGCATGAGGATCGAGTGGCAGGTGACCATACTGGCTGGATTGTGTTTCGTGATACCAGCCGCTGTGCGCGGCCTTGCGTTGTTGTTCCATGATCGGGTCCTTTGCTTCAAGCCTGTCACTCAGGCGAATTTACAGACCCTATCCTTGCCGATACCGCTGTCGAGATAAAATAATGTTAAGCGATAAATCATAGCGAAATGGAATAGAAGACCGTGAATATTCCAGATGAAAGGATTTCGGCAGACGTTTTATCGACATTTTGTGAAATTAGAATCATAAAAAAACCGGCTCAGGAAGCTGATGCCGGTTTTAGTGCCAGAAAGGCGTAAGGATCGTCTGTGTCAGTTCCCGTCGCGACGCCAGGCATCGGCAGTTAATGCCTCGCCAAAATGGCTGGAGATGAGCCGTTTGGTGAGATCATGAAGCGGTGCGGCGAGCACTTCCGCCGTGTTTCCCCGCTCAACCACCTCGCCTTCGTGCATCACTAGCACCTGATCGCTGATGTGTTTCATCATGCCCAAATGTTGCGTCACGTAAATGTAGGAAATACCCTGCTTTTCCTGCAATTCGAGCATCATGTTGATGATTTGCGAGCGCATAGACATATCAAGCGACGCCAGCGCTTCATCGGCAACAATCACTTTCGGTTGCAGGATTAAAGCACGCGCCAGTGCGACACGCTGCTTTTGCCCGGAGGCCAGCATATGCGGGTAATAAAACGCGTGGTCCGGCAACATACCCACCAGCCGTAAAGTCTGGTTGATACGCTGTTCGCGCTGCTGGGCATCCATCTCGCTGTTAAGGCGCAGCGGTGCTTCAAGCAACTGGCCGATGCGCTGACGCGGGTTCAGCGACGTACTCGGATCCTGAAAAATCATGCGAATTTGCTGGCTGCGGAACCGGTAATCGCGAAATTCCAGCGGATGTTCATCAATCAGGATTTCACCGCCGCTCGGTTCAACCATGCCCGACAGCATCTTCGCCAGCGTGGATTTCCCCGAACCGTTCTCACCAATAATCGCCAGCGTCTGTTTTTCACGCAACGTAAAGCTGACAGGCTTCACGGCATCGAGATCCATCTTGCGGAACAGGCCGGTGCGATAACGGAACGTTTTGCTCAGGTTGCGGACTTCAAGCAAGGTCTCGCCCATTATTGCTCCTCCATATTCAGCGGAAAGTGGCAGGCAAATGCGTGCGTTTTTGCCAGACGAAGGCGCGGCGTTTCAATGCATTTTTTCTGCGCATAAGGGCAGCGTGGCCCCAGACGACAGCCAATCGGCAAATGCTCCAGCGAAGGAATGGCCCCCGGCAGCGTATTCAGACGGCTTTTATGCGGCAGCGAACGGCCAAAGTCCGGCATCGCGCGGATCAGCGCCTGCGTGTAAGGATGATGCGGCGCAGCCAGCAAGTCTTCGCACACCGCACTTTCGACGGTTTGTCCGCAATACAGCACGTTAATGCGGTTGGCCCATTTGCTCATCATTTGCAGGTCGTGGCTGATGAGCAAAATGGTCGTGTTATTGTTCTGATTAAGCCGCGCCAGAAGGCGGAAAATCTGCGCCTGTGTGGTCGGCTCCATGGCGTTGGTCGGTTCATCCGCAATCAGCAAACGCGGCTGATTGGCCAGCGCGATGGCAATCATTACTTTCTGACATTCGCCTTCGGTCAGCTCATACGGATAGCTGGCCATAATGTCTTTATGATCTTTAATCCCGACGCGGTGCAGCAGCTCAATGGCGCGTTTTTTCCGCCATTTCCAGCGCTGATACCAGCGGCCTTTATACGTCCAGCCGGGAATGGCCTGAATCAGCTGGCGGCCAATGTTTTCGGAGGGATCCAGACAGGACTGCGGTTCCTGAAAAATCATCGACACGTTCTGCCCGACCAGCTTGCGTCGTTCGCGCGGGGACAGCGTCAGCAGATCAATATCATCAAAACGCATCCGGTCAGCGGTAACGCGCCAGTTGTCTTTGGTGACGCCGCAGATGGCTTTGGCAATCAGGCTTTTGCCTGAACCGGATTCGCCCACCAGCCCGCGAACTTCGCCGGCATTAAGCGTAATGCTCACGCGATCGACGGCTTTTACCGGGCCTTCGGCGGTCATAAATTCGATTGTCAGGTTACGGATATCAAGTAACGGCATTATTCCACCCCTGCATTAATCGCCCGGCGCACACCATCACCCAGCAGGTTGATCAGCAGCACGCTGATAAGGATTGCTGCACCCGGCAGCATCACTGTCCAGGGCGCGACATAAACCAGCTCCAGCGAATCGCCGAGCATCGCTCCCCATTCTGGTGAGGGAAGCTGCGCCCCTAAATCCAGAAAACCTAATGCGGCAATATCCAGAATGGCCATCGACAGCGCGCGGGTAAATTCCGTCGCCAGTACGGCCACAATGTTTGGCAGCACCGCGTAACGCAGGATTTGCCAGGTCGATGCACCGTCCAGACGCACGGCCACCACGTACTCTTTTTCCAGTTCGTCATGCACGGCGCTGTAAATCGTACGGGAAATACGCGGCAAAAGCGCCAGCCAGACTGCCAGCATAGCGTGTTCAAGTTTCGGGCCGATAAAGGCCACGACCACAATCGCCAGAAGCAGGGAAGGGATGGACAGCAGCGTATCGAGAATATGGTTGAGGATCGCTGATTTCAGCCCGCGCGTGATGCCCGCCAGCACGCCGATAATCACGCCGCACAGTGACGCCGCGAGGGTAATCACCAGCGCACCGCCGATGGTCGGTGCCGCGCCGGTTAACATCCGGCTGAGTAAATCGCGGCCTAAATCGTCGGTACCGAGGAAGAATGAAACGTTCCCGTAGCGCGACCACGACGGCGGCAGCAACTGGTAACCGAGGAATTGCTGATCAAGTGCATACGGCGCCAGCAGATGCCCGAAAACACACAGGAACAGCAGCCCAAGCACACCGTAGAAGCCGATCATCGACAGCGTATCGCGATAGAAAATCCCCCACGTATGACGCAGCGGGCTGGGAACCTGTTTTTCACGGTATACGTTATCGAAGGGCATATGCTTCTACTTGAGTTCTTTTGACTGTGGTTTGTGTTGATTTATTTTCATTAATCATTTCATTGCCTTAAATCGCATTCATGCTTTGTTCTGCTTTACCATGCTTTAGTTTGTGTGGCTTCAATTTATGACTTTTGTGTACAATCTTGTGTATATGAAAAGGAGTATACACATTGCTTACAGATACCAAACTTAGAAAGTCACTTGGAAAGCGCCGAGACAAAGTAGAGGTAATTTCTGATGCGCATGGACTGAACGTCAGGCTTTCAATTTCCGGAGCAATAACCTTCTTTTATCGCTACCGCTGGGATGATAAGCCCGTACAGCTAAGCATAGGTGATTATCCTTCTATAACACTGTCGCAGGCAAGGGAACGTAGACAGCAATTTCGTGCTTGGATTACTGAGGGTTACGATCCCCGCCGCCAGGTTAAGCTGGAGAGACAACAAAAAACCGAAGCTCTCACAGTAGAAGAGGCCTTTACCTATTGGGAAACCTATTACTGTAAACCTGAAGGGATAGTCAAAATAAAGGTAAATCGCCAAAACTATGAGAATCATGTCAAACCCGTCCTTGGAAACATAATAGTCAATCAGACGACAAAATCACACTGGCTCAGTTTGTTCGATCAGATGGGAAGGCGGGTTGTGACTGGCGATGTTCTTGGTTTAATGCAACGAGCTTTCCGATTCTGCTCTAACCGTGATGTTATAGATATCAATCCACTCGAATCGTTGAAGCGATCGGATGTTGGCCTGACAGCTGCAATGAAAGACAGAAAACTTTCAGATGATGAAATTAAGGTTCTTTGGGATGCACTGGAAGGAATGCCCGCGTCCCAGCAGTTGGTGATCCGATTTCTTTTGATGACGGGTTGCAGGACTGCTGAGATAAGAACGGCTAAATGGGAATGGTTCGACTTTAAAGAGAAGACCTGGACTATCCCAGCGGAAGATTATAAAACAGGCAAAACAGTTCGTCGGGCGTTGCCTGACAGTGCTATTTATCTACTTAAGCAGCATCAAAATTGGTCCGTAACGAAGCATGTTCTAACGCCACCTCATTTTAAAAACCGTGAGGATAAGCCACCCTCCCAACCACGAGTTGCAGCGTACTCTGCACAGGTGATTAGCAAAACGGGAATGAATAATTGGTCTCTTCATGATTTGAGGAGAACGGTTGCGACACGCCTTTCAGAACTCGGCGCGCCGCCCCACGTTATCGAGAAGCTACTCGGCCACCAGATGGGGGGCGTTATGGCTCGTTATAACCTTCATGACTACCTGGCAGATCAGCACCAGTGGCTGACTGTGTGGCTTGAACATCTGGAGAAAGTTGTTGGCCGGCCACTGGCGCCGCATTAACTTCCTGCTCCCACTTCAGCACGTCTGATGTTCTCCAGCGCTTCGGGCTACCGCCAATGGCAGGCAGTGGGAAGGGGCGCTTGAAGCTTGCGGGCATTCTCTCTGGCGTGCTCCAGAAGTAAAGAGTGCTGCGTGAAATCTTGTAGCGAGATAAAACATCGCTGGTCAGCATGATTTCATCAGTGGCTGCATTATTGGTATTTGCGGTATTCATCTTACACAGCTCCTATTGCTTTCTGGACTACCCGACAACCCCGTTTCCGGGGCTTTTTAATTGGCTCTATCTTCACTGGCGCTACTTGT